>NZ_VPAN01000040.1:0-27131 GCF_013419225.1 Acinetobacter sp. YH12097
AATTAATTTGATGGCTTCAGCTTTAAATTCTGTGGTGTAAGTCTTGTGTTTCTTGCTCATGGTAAACTCCTGATGAGTGTGTTTAGTTTACCAAGTTAAAACCTCCTGTTTTTTCAGCACACATCAACCTGTGACCATACGTAAAGACAGGCGAAATAGAGATTTGATCATTAAACAACATTGAATGGCTGAGTCGGAATAAGTTTGATTACGACCATGTTTGCCTTGTGGTTGTACATACCATTGTGTTTTTGGATCGAACCAAATAGCAATATTCCCACGATTAATGAGAGCTCGGTTATATGCGGGCCAATTGGTTGTGCGATAGATTTTGTGTGTAGGCTTCTTCATTTGGAAATTATATTGCCGAAGAAGCCCTTAAGAACAGCTTTGTGCAACAAAGCCCAATCGAATTAGACGGCATTCTGCAAATGGCTGGTTAAGCCCTGAAGCTTTTGAACAGAATTATTTTAAGAATTTAGAGGGATCGATTGTCCATGATACTGTCTAGGATCAGAATAAATTTAAATCCCCAATACAACTTGATATGGTTTAAATCCATCAAGCACAGCCTCAGAAACTAATTGGATAAATGCTTCAGTTTTACCATAAGCCATCCATTGATCTAAAGCTTCATAGTAAGCCAAACGATTTTCTACTGTAATCACACAAGGCGGATATCCAGCTTTAAGTAATTCGAGATTCATCAATAAGCGTGATGTACGACCATTCCCATCAATAAATGGATGAATGCCTACAAAGTCTGCATGTACTTTAGCTGCACGTTCAATAGGATGTAGCTTATGTGCCTCAGTATTGTACCAATCGACAAGCTGAGCCATTTTATCATTCAACAGTGTATAGTCGGGTGGGTTAGTCGTAGCACCTGAAATCAACACGTTTTGTTGGCGATAACGTCCTGCATTGTCATCATCGATATTTTTTAGAATGAGTTGATGGATATTACGAATCTGCCATTCAGAAAAAGGTTCTTCTTTACGAATAATATCTTCAACATAATAGATCGCATTTCTATGGTTAATTGCCTCGAAATGTTCTCGTAATGCTTTTCCACCAACGGTAATGCCTTCCAAAACCACTTTTGTTTCTAGCAATGTCAGTGTATTGCCTTCAATTGCATTTGAATGATATGTCCAGCGAACAATAAGATCTTCTTGTAGATTTTTTACAATTGCAGGAGAAAGAGGACGATGCTGATCTAATTTTGTTTTTAAGGCATCTATATTGTCAAACATAACTTTCACCCTGAAGTTGTACTCTTGAATGATACATGAAAAAAACAAATATAAAAAAGTAATGTTATAACATATCTTTTAATATTGAATGCGTACGTGTTAAAATCGGGACACCATTTCAAATCCTGTTAATGGATTTGAACAAAATAAATTTTGTGATTCAATGCACTAAATCTAATTTGGGTAAAAAATGGGTACAGGAAAAATGCTATTGGCTTTATGGTTCACTAAATCAATAGCTTGGGAGTTGAGTTCAATTGACGCCATCACAGCTACTTTACTAAATATGGCTATGTATTACGTTATTGATAGCTGGAATGTTAAAGTCTAAAACGTGTTATTATTTTATATAAAATTATGAAATATATAGAAATATAGGTTTATTTTTTGTTTGTTTTTTTAATCAAAATTATGAAAAAACTATAACAGTAAGAGAAAATAATTTAATAAAAATGGTGTGCTTTTTTAATTTGCTGTGTTGTAACTAAATTTTCATATATATTTAACTAGACATTAATTATTCAATTCAAAAACTTTTCTTTAATCTGGCTTGGAGAATGGAATTGCTTGTTACCCGTTATAAGCCTTGGATCATGATCATACTACTGGTTTTGCTCGTCAGTTTTGCTATATATCGCTGGTGGCAAGGACCATTGTTACCTAGTTATGAAGTCGTATCTAGTCCATTGATTCAGACAGTTGTTGCTTCAGGACGGGTAGAGAAAGTATCTCGGACTCAGATTGGTAGTGAAATTACAGGGGTTGTTCTTGAGCGCTTGGTTCAAGAGGGAGATCGGGTCTCTCGAGGGGATGTTCTTTTAGTACTGAAATCTGATGAAATTTCAGCGCAGGTGCGGCAGGCAGAAGCTGAATTAAAGGAACTCGCAACCACTAGACGTCCGCAAGCAGAATTCGATTTAGCGAATGCCAAAGTGAAATTAGAACAGGCTCAAAGAGAGGCGGTACGCAGACGAAATACCGAATTAGGAATATTATCAGCAGAGGAAAGGGAGAAATCGATAGAGGCAGAAAAACTCGCCCGTAATAATTTGGAATCAGCTCGATTAAAAGTTGCTTCACTTGCCCCAAATAAAGTTGAAGAGACAAAATTACGCGAACGACTCGCTGCACTTCAAGCGCAACTTGCCAAGACCAAAATTCGTGCAGAAGTTTCGGGTATTATTTTAACGCGTAATGTTGAGCCAGGGGATCTGGTACAACCGAGTCAGACTCTCTTCACTATTGCACTGGATGGTGCGACTGAAATACGAGTGCAATTTGATGAACGAAATTTACCACTGCTGGCTTTACAACAAAAAGCATCAGTGATTACGGATGCCTATCCAGATCAACCTTTTCCTGCCCATATTAATTTTATTGCCCCAAGTATTGATGCTCAACGTGGCACAATAGACGTTCGATTAACAGTTGATCCAGTCCCTGATTTTTTGCGTCAAGACATGACGGTATCGGTAAATGTTGAAACCAACAAGCGCGAGCGAACCCTGGTCATTCCAAATGATGCTTTAAGCAGTATAAGTGGAAACAAGGCTATGGTTATTTTAGTAAGAGATAGAAAAATTCAACGTCATCCCATCACACTGGGTTTACGTGGTTTGGTCATGTCGGAAGTTGTAGCTGGATTGAAAGAAGGTGATCACGTCCTTACCGATGCAGAATCAGTGCTTAAAGATGGAACTCGTGTCCGAATAGAGAAAACTAAACCTGTTTTCCAGAGTCAAACGGATCAGAAAAATAGCAAAAATGAATTACCGGTGAAATTCGATTGAAAAACTTTTTTAGGCGACTTTGGACCGAGTGGACCATCGCAATCAGTTTTTTGCGAGAGGGTCGCACACAGTCGATGATGATTACCATTGGCGTCGCGGTGGGGGTAGCCGTCATTGTGTTCATTAGCGCCTTAATTCAGGGTTTACAATCGAATATTGTAGAAAGAACTTTAGGGACACAGGCGCATATTCGTTTGCTCTCACCAGATGAGGTGAATCGTATTGTGCCACCAGCAGCAGGAACACTTCAGTTGTTACAAGAAGATAAGCGTGCACAACGCTTACGTTCTATTAATAATTGGCAGCAGATTACTGGGACTTTAGATCATTTACCGGTGTTGACTGCGGTTTCTCCTGTGGTCTCAGGTCCTGCATTTGTACAGCGCGGAGATGCGATTCAATCTATTGCATTGGTTGGTATCAACCTTGAACGTTATCAACAGATTATTCCGTTGAAGCAATATATGGTGAGTGGTGAATTACAGGTCAGTGCGGATAATGTATTAATTGGGCGTCAATTAGCCAAAGATTTGGGTGTGCAAGTTGGGAGCAAATTAAGATTAGATACCGGGCAACAGAAAAATGCAGTTGTGAACATCTCTGGAATATTTGAATTGGGTGTGCGTGAATTGGATGCGCGCTATGTCTATCTGGATTTGAAACAGGCGCAATCTTTACTTAATTTGCCGGGTGGGGTCACCGTGATTGATCTGACGATCCAAGATATTTTTCAGGCGGATCAAGTTGCCTCACAAGTTGGACGCCTGACAGGATTAAAAGCAGAAAGCTGGATTGAAACCAATGCTCAATTAATGAATGCGATTACCGCTCAAAGTCTTTCTACAAACATGATTATTGTTTTTGTAGGGATTTCAGTCGCTTTTGGCATTGCCAGTGTGATGTCGGTGAGTGTGGTGCAACGAACTCGGGAAATCGGTATTTTACGTGCGACGGGGGCGACACAAGCACAAATTTTAAGAGTTTTCTTGTTTCAGGGAGCAATTTTTGGTCTGCTTGGTTCGATGCTTGGTAGTGTAGTCAGTTATGGTTTGATCTGGGGATTTAATCAGTTTGGTCCTGGTTTGTTTTATATTTCGATTTCAATCAAGCTTATCTTGTCGGCATTATTCTTAGCGACTTTGACAGGGGTTTTGGCTGCTGCAATACCATCCCGTCGGGCGGCTGCACTCGATCCTGTGGAGGCAATTCGTCATGTTTGATCCATCTCAGGAAGTACTGCGTTTAGAAGCATTACGAAAGTCCTACAATGTTGGGCAACCTAATGAAGTGGAGGTATTACATGGGATTGATCTGTGTATTCAACGTAATGACTTTGCTGCATTAATTGGTCCTTCTGGTTCAGGCAAAAGTACTTTACTGAATATTCTTGGCTTATTAGATCAGCCTAGTCGTGGTGAGTTGTACTTGTTGGGTCAGGCGACAAGCAGTATGGATGATACGGCTCGGACAGCGTTACGTGGCAATAGTATAGGTTTTGTGTTTCAGTTCCATCATCTTATACAGGCCTTTACTGCCTTAAATAATGTACTCATGCCATTAATGCTGAAGCAAGGCAAGCCAGATCAATTTGCGTTGCAATATGCCCATGAATTATTGACCGCCGTTGGCTTAGATAAGTTCGCTGACCGTAAACCGAATGAGCTTTCTGGGGGGCAGCAGCAGCGTGTGGCGATTGCACGTGCACTGATTACTCAGCCTGCGCTATTGTTGGCCGATGAGCCGACAGGTAATCTGGATACTCAAACTGCTGCGGAAATGTTTGAATTATTTCGTAAAGTACATCGCGAACATGACTGTGCAGTCCTTTTGGTGACTCATGATCCTAGATTGTCGGCAACCTGTGATAGAACCATTAATCTGGTGGATGGGAGAATTCAGAGTGATTCCAAACACGAGATGAAATGAGTGCGAATGTGGGTTACTCTTCTGGGAACAGCAGTTCAAAGCAGATGCCTTCTGCGCTATTGACTGCCTGATACATTCCCTGATGAAGCGTTAAAATGGATGCCACAATCGATAGGCCTAAACCACCCGTTTGATGAGGGCTTTGTCTGCTGGAACTGCACTGATAAAAACGCTCAAAGAGATGAGGCAAATGCTCAGGAGCAACTTCCAAACCACTGGTGATCACAGATAATGTAATCATCTGCATATTATTAATGTTCTTTCTGTGGCTAAGCACATAAATAGTTCGGTAATTGCTGCCGTGAATGAGCGCATTTAATATTAGATTATACAGCGCTTGTTGTAACAGTTCAGGATCTGCCGATAGCTCAGTCGCTTCAAGCCTTAAAACAAAATTGCAGTGTTGTTCTTCAGCTTGATACTCGAAAATACTGAATATATTTTCTATAAATGATTGAAGTTGAATCTTCTGTTTGTTTAAGCAAACTTTGTGTGCATCTGCGCGGGCGAGAAATAACATGCTGTCAATCATTCGTTTTAAACGTTGATAGTCCTCCAAGTTGGAAATCAAGAGTTCCTGATACTGTGCGGGACTACGTTCATTCATGAGTAAAATTTCGGTTTGCCCGATTAAATTATTCAATGGGGTTCTAAATTCATGGGCAATGTCTTCAGAGAAGCGATTCAGTTGGCTATATCCCATTTCAATACGGTCAAGCATGGCGTTGATATCGGATGCTAGTTGTTCAATCTCTTGAGGGGGATGAACCAGATTGAGTCGCTGCTCAAGTTGCTGAATATTAATGGCATGGGTTTGTTCTCGCAGAGTTCTTAATGCGTTCAATCCCAGACGGCTAGCAATGGCACAGAGTATGAAAATGGCTAAGATGCCTGTAAATACATAAATGAAAAGACGTTTTTGAAAAGGCGAGATGATGGCTAAACGTTCAGACCACTGTTTGCCTGCAATTAACACATAGGGCTGCTGATTGATTTGAATGGTTTTCCAAGCAATACGGGTGGGGTAAGTATGAGCTGATAAATCTCGGAATTGAATCTGTGGCTGATGGGTAAATTCAGGCAGAGGAATGCCAAGAGGATTGATGTTGATGAGAATCTGATTGCCCTGAATCAATAAAAACAAATTATCCTGATTTCCCAACATGTTTTGATACAGCTTCGGGCGAGCGATAATCTGTTCAATATTACTACTGTCTTGCAGCAAAATTTCCAGTCGCTCAATTCGTTCAACCAAAGCCCGATCTTGCTGAGCAATTAAAATCTGGTTGATACCCAGATAGGTCATAAATGCTACAGCGCACAAGACCATTGCAGCACACCCTGTAACCAAGAGCGTTAATCGGAGTTCTAAAGAGCGAATGGGCTTGAACATTATGCTTCAACCGAAATTTTATAGCCCAAGCCACGGACAGTATGAATTAATTTTATCTCATGCTCCTCGTCAATTTTACTGCGTAAGCGTCGTACCGCGACATCAATAAAATTCGTATCGGTATCAAAATTGATATGCCAAACTTCGGAAGCAATTTGCCTACGCGTAATAATTTCATTTGGGTGCCGCAGCATAAAGTGCAATAAATTAAATTCTTTTTTACTGAGTTCAATTAACTGCTCATGTCGCCAAACTTTATGATGGATTAAGTCCATTTTTAAGTTGCCCATCCATAGCTCGTTTTCCTGAACATACTGTTGCCGTCTCAGTAAGCTTTTAATGCGCGCAAGTAATTCAATATAAGAAAAAGGTTTGGCCAGATAGTCATCGGCACCTAGTTCCAGACCTTTGACTCTATCAATAATCTGGTCTTTGGCAGTGAGAAAAATCACGGGTATATGGGAAAATTGACGCAATACTTTTAAGACTGCCCAGCCATCAATATCGGGCAGCATCACATCTAATATGACCAAGGTATAAGGTTGTATTTTTAGTTTTTCCAAGCCTTCGAGCCCTGAATGAACACATTCAGCGGCATAGCCAGATTCATTTAAGCCCTTCACGAGATATGAGGCGATCTTCACTTCATCTTCGATAATTAGAATACACATTTTGCTCAGACTCATTTTGAAGATGACAACTTTGTAATGTGATTGTCATGCTTCAAATCATTCAGGTTGTATAAGATTTTGTAAAACTTAATTCGGGGCAATCATGATGAACAACCTCAAAGGGTTTGTTTTAACAGTAATGCTGATGAGTAGCAGTACTTTTGCACAAACCATTCAATTGAATCAAGTTTATTCACTCGATTCCAACGCTGCACACATCCTTGTTGATGCCGCAGTGGCTGCTTGTCAAAAAATACAGCACAATATTGCTGTGGTCGTGGTTGATCGGGGAGGAAATACCTTGATGGCGAGTAGGCATGAAAATGTCGGCCCCCATAATTTGGGCGCAGCCGAAAAGAAAGCTTATACCGCTTTATCGACCAAAACAGCGACCTTGCTGTTAAGTCAAAATGCTCATGAAAACAGTGATGCAAAAAATTTAACCACTTTATCTAATTTGCTGTTGTTAGGAGGTGGTTTACCAGTGCGTTATGAAAATCAGGTGGTCGGTGCAATTGGGGTTGCGGGTGCAGGAGGCGCCAAAAATGATCAGTATTGTGCTGAGGCAGCCATTCAGTATAGTTTTAATCGTTAAGGATTCCATTATGTTTAAGAAGTTTTTACCACTCTCAACACTGTTATTAACATCAATGACGTTTGCACAAAATAACCCATTAAGTGTGCATGTGTTAAATCTAGAAAATGGCTTACCTTCTGCTGATGTTGAAGTAGTGCTCGAAAAGAGTTCTGGCAATAAATGGGTGCAGCTGAATCAGCAAGTTACAGGGTCGAATGGTCGTATTACAGCACTTTTTCCTGAAAATCAGCCGTTAGCGCAAGGGATTTATAAGGTCACGTTCAAAACTGGTGACTGGTTCAAAAAGAATAATCAGAGCACTTTTTTCCCAGAAGTCCCCGTTATTTTCAAAGTTGATGGCAGTGTCAGTCACTACCACATTCCCTTATTATTAAGCCCTTATGGATACTCGACCTACCGAGGTAATTGATAATCTAAAGGGCTGGTAAAACTAGCCCTTTTAATTGCTTATAATTAGTAAACGTTAGAAAGAATCACAAAAAATTCATGCCCATATTTTTATACTCTTCACCGAATCAGAATAGATTCAAGTTGTACAAAGGATGTGATGAGGCTTAAAGGCCAAAAATTAGCTTTTACTATTATTTGATTAAAAATGAGAATGGCGTGAATCAATTTGCTGAACAAGATTTATCAAGAATTATCGAAATGGCCTGGGAAGATCGAACTCCTTTTGAAGCTATCCAACGTGAGTATGGTTTAAATGAAGCGACTGTGATTCGTTTGATGCGAAAAAACTTGAAAGTATCTAGTTTTAAAATGTGGCGTGAACGGGTTACCGGTCGAAAAACCAAGCATTTGCAGCTGCGATCACCTGATGTAATTCGGGCTTATTGTTCAAGGCAGTATAAACGTTTCTAAGCGCTTGACTTTGTACACCGTCTGGACTCACGTTTACATCGTTCAGAACAGTATCTGACTTCTTCCCAGCAACGTTGCCATTTCTTACGCCAGTTAAATGGGCGTAAGCAGTGAATACAGATTTTTTTAGGAAGATGATGTTTTTTCATTTTATAACTCATCAATCCGACTAAGGAGCTGCTGCGCATAGGTGATAATCTGCTGCCGATCTTGAAGTTTATCGAGTTGTCGATAGATCATGCCCATACGTGGATGAGTACGAAATATCGCTTCATGCCGAATCATAAAAAACCAGTATAGACTGTTAAATGGACAGCTG
This sequence comes from Acinetobacter sp. YH12097, assembly GCF_013419225.1. Lineage (NCBI taxonomy): Bacteria > Pseudomonadati > Pseudomonadota > Gammaproteobacteria > Moraxellales > Moraxellaceae > Acinetobacter > Acinetobacter sp. YH12097. The sequence continues at coordinate 8,815 of NZ_VPAN01000040.1, forward strand.
TCCGGCTCGGTACGGGTTTTGACATTGTAGGTACAGTGCTTGCAGTAATCTGACATTTTATTAATGTAATTGCCCGAAGCGGCGTAGGGTTTGCTGGCCATTAACCCACCATCAGCGTGCATTACCATGCCCAGCGTGTTCGGTAGTTCTACCCATTCATAGGCATCTGCATATACCGCCAGATACCATTCACTGATCTGCTGCGGGTCTACAGCACTTAACAGGGCAAAGTTGCCAGTAATCATCAAACGCTGGATGTGATGCGCATAGGCATTTTGGAAAGTATTGCGAAAACATTCCGCCATACAGTTCATCTGGGTATGACCAGTCCAGTAAAATTGTGGCAGCGGTGACGAATGCTGCAGTGCATTGCGGTTGGCATATTCCGGCATGTATAGCCAGTAAATGCCTCGTACATATTCGCGCCAACCCAGAATCTGCCGGATAAAACCTTCAACTGCATTCAGTGGTACATGACCGGCATGGTAGGCAGCTTCTGCCGCATCACAGACTTCTTTGGGCAATAGTAGGCCACAGTTTAAATAAGGTGAGAGCAGGCTGTGAAACAGCGTGTCTGTACCCTGTGCCATAGCATCCTGATAATCACCAAAATAAGGCAAACTATAGGCAATAAAATGTTCCAGAACACGCTTGGCATTACTGCGTGTGGTGGCCCAACGGAAATTGGCAAGACTTCCAGAATGCTGGCAAAACTCACGTTTAACCAGTGCAAGCACATCTAAATCAATCTGATCTCGTTCAAAATTAAGTTGCGGGGGCAAGGGCGGACTGCCCAACCAAGCCTTGCGATTGGCGCTGTCATAGTTCCACTGTTGCCCTATGGGCTGCTGTCTCTGCATCAAGTAACCAGTCTGCTTGCGCATTTCTCGGTAAAAATATTCCATACGCAGTGTTTGGTAGCGACTGGCAAAGTGGCGGAACTGCTCCAGACTACAGAAAAAACGGTCGTCATTCAGGCACTGTACCGACAGTTGCAGCTGCTGGCTCCAGTGCTGTTCAATCTGCTGCTGCAAGCGGTATTCTCCGCATTGGGTCATGACTAGTTCTGTGACAGGGAACAGCTGTTGCTGTCCCTGCACAAAATCCAGCAGGCTGCGAATCGGACTGCCGGACTGAAAAGCATGATAACGTACACGCCAGCCCTCGGCCTTGAGCTCTTTGGCAAAATGACGCATGGCGCTAAAAATCAGGGCAATTTTCTGCGGATGATGCGCGACATACGTGGCTTCCTCAACTACTTCGGCCATCAGGATCACATCCTGGGTACGGTCCAGCGCTTTGAGCGTAGCAAGCTGATGATGAAGCTGGTCACCTAGAATTAAACCGAAACGCATACCTATCTCAGAACCAGTGAAAGAGAGCGCAGTGTAAAGCCGAACAGTTCAATTTTTTGTGAAAATAAAGATCAACGCGCATGTTGAATCAATTCAACTCGACCAGATGATCAGCTGGCATTGCACAGGAATCATGATTGCTGCAATAAAAGACTGTCCATCTCTGTAATGCTACAGCCCATTGATGAAATTCACATTGCATCATTCCTTAATGCATAGGTGGTGTGAAAATTATGTGATTTTAATCAAAAAGATACAAATTATTATGGTTGTAATTCAGGCAGCTTGCACCTAGTATCTGCTTAGAAGTTACTCCATGTAAGCTTCCTTAGTTTTGTCCCATACACTCCTATGTATGGGATTTTTTTTAATCAGTGGATGTCATGAGTATGCATTCAAAAGCATATATTTTTAGACAGCAACAATTACTAGTGGATGAGCATTTTCAGTTGCCACAGGTAGCAAGATTGCAGCATGATCTAGACCTCTCGGAAAATGGCAAGATCATTGCACGTGATCTTAAAGAAGACGAACCAGTGCCTAAAGGTTATCAATTGGTTCCGATCCGGCAACTGGTGCAAGTCTGGAGCAGACCGCAGTTTGAACAGGCCAGCCGTGCGGTACAGTTGCTAGAATGGCGCCGTAATCACCGCTTTTGCAGTAAGTGCGCTCACGCCACCCAGCAGCACGCCAGCCACTATGCCATGCTCTGTCCATCCTGTGGCTATAACCAGTATCCGCGGGTAAATCCTTGTGTGATTACCATCATTACCCGGGGTACAGATGAAATTCTGTTGGCGAAAAACGCCCGCAGCAAAACCCAGATGTACAGCCTTATTGCCGGATTTGTCGAAGTGGGCGAAACTCTAGAGGAGGCGGTACGCCGTGAGACGATGGAAGAAGTGGGGCTGCAGATCAAAAACATTCAATATCTGGCCAGCCAGCCGTGGCCGTTTCCCAGCAATCTGATGATGGCCTTCAGGGCAGAATATCATGCAGGCGAGATCAAGATTCAGGAAAATGAACTCAGCGATGCGCAGTTTTTTAAGTTTGATCAGTTACCTGAAACTCCGTTCAAGGGCAGTATCGCCTATGCCATGATTCAGCATGTGATGCATGGCACACCTGTTGCCGATGACAGCAAAGAATGGCTTTGAAATTTTAAACAAATATAGTGCGCATTCTCGCTCTTTTAAGGGCGAGTTAAGCCACTAGAAATTTAAAATTATTATATTGGTTATAAATAATATAAAGCTATAAGATATAAATATTTTTATATTATCGGCTTTGTTTTAGCTGTGAGTAGTTCATCGACTTAAATAATCTTGAAAATTTTTCCGCTAGAAGTACTTTGGAAAAACATTTCAAAGCTGGGCCGAATATCTTCACTATCCACAGTAATATATTTGACATGGGAACAAGACTGGCTAGCACTAAAATTGCGCTCAACCGTGGCCTGAATAGAATATTTGATACCGAATTGGTCTTTTACATTTAGATTTTGTTTAAACATTATTTTACCTTTAACAAGATTATGGAGCGGCTATTCAATTAATTAAGCAATATATTATTTTTTAAATAACTTTTTGATTTAGCTTAAATAATTGATTTAAAGACGTATAAAATGTACGACCATCTAAGTTTAAATCTACCTCAATTCCAGATTCCAGAAGAACTCTTTTACCCACTTCAATTTCTTTAAAACCTTGACGTGTATTCTGCATTTTATTTAAGGGAATTAAAGAAACGATAATTTCGGTACCATTTTTAGATTTTGCAATTAATTCATTAACTTTTAACAATTTGTATCCTATTTTTATGATTTTTTTCCATTATGGAAGAACAACTTTTTCTTTAAAATTAAAAAAGCACTGAGTAGTGCTTTTTCAACTCGTATTAGTGCTTATATAGCAACAATATTGACTGCATTCGGTCCTTTTTGACCTTGAGCAATACTAAATTCAACCTGTTGGCCTTCGAATAAGGTTTTAAAACCTGAGTTAGCAATTTCACTGAAGTGCGCAAAAACATCTGGACCTGATTCTGGTTGAATAAAACCAAAACCTTTAGTTTCATTGAACCACTTAACGGTACCTTTAACAACATTTGAGTTTGACATAATAAATCCTACTGATTTTTAATAATTTTTAGTCATTTTATTGACTGAATATAACTTTGAAAATAATAAAGAATGAAACTTAAAATCTGAAAAAACGAAGAATTATGAATAAAACGACGATACTTAAGAGAGATTTAATGAAACAAGACTTTTTTCTAGTTGAGTTAACTATACCCTAAAAACAGGAGTAATCAAGTTTTTTTATATGTATATTTAATTATCTTATTAAAAATCTAGTTATCTGACTGATTTATATATTTTATTGTAATTATAATAAAACAAAGTTAATCTACTGGGGCAATAAATTTGACCAGTAAATGAATGCGATTATATAGCTCTGTAATAATAATATTAATGTTTTTAATTTCAGGAATGATGATTTTTTTACATATGCATAAAGCTTAAGCTTATATTAGCTTTCAAATTTGACTCTATTAATGATCACGGGATGTAAGAAAAAATCACCGAACCAAGCGGGTAGGACTAAATCTACTCATTTGCGACTGTGTTAGCTAAACCTATATAAAGATACTGATAATAACCTCATTCTAGGATAGCTAATTTTTCTCATAAAATGATTGTACGGACAATAAGGTTAATCCAGCTTAAATTATTCAATCACAAATACTGAATTTCACCATTTTATCTTCACGCTTTGTTCACACCCACCTGGGTTATCTTAAGTCTCAAATACAACAAGGCTTAAAAATGAAGATGCTATTCAAGTCGGTTTTTGCAGTTACAGCGCTGGCCATCATCAGCTTAAGCTTTACTGCTCGAGCTGAAACGGTTAACCCTCGGGCAGTCAATCAGGTGGATATCCAGCAGTATGCTGGTAAATGGTATGAAATTGCGCATTTACCGATGTATTTTCAGCGTAAATGTGTCTTGGATATCTCGGCACACTACACTGTCAATGCCGATCAGACCATGGGCGTCTTAAATAGCTGCCGAATTGAAAATGGTAAAATGATCAGCTCTGAAGGGGTGGCCTATCCGCAAAATCAGGGCAACAGCAAACTGAAGGTCAGCTTTTTGCCGCCAGGTTTAAGATGGATTCCGTTTACCAAAGGGCATTACTGGGTATTACGCGTCGATCCGGAATATAAAGTGGCGCTGGTCGGTGGACCGAGTACCAAATACCTGTGGATTTTATCGCGTGAACCGCAACTGGATGAAGCCACCTATCAGTCCTATCTGGAAACAGCAAAATATTATGGTTATGACATCACAAAACTGATCAAATTGCCGCATTAATCTGCTACCCTTTTGCCGAACTGCTTAGTCTCTCTACAGTTCGGCTTTTTTTATTTCACTTCACATAAAATTCATATCTGACTGATTAGACTCATCAAATAGAATAAAGACAACCGCTTGAAGGTAGGATGAGTCCATGTTGAAAAGCCTGATGCGATGGATAGACAGCTGGTCTACACCCACAGCGCCCGACACACTGACGGCTGAAAACAGCAAGATTCAGTGGCTCCGGATTTTACCCTTTATTCTGTTGCATCTGGCCTGTCTCGCCGTGTTCTGGGTGGGGGTGTCATGGTTTGCGCTGGGCTTTATGCTGGCGTTCTACCTGATCCGTATGTTTTCCATCACCGCTTTTTTTCATCGTTATCTGTCACATAAAACTTTTCAGACTTCGCGTCTGGTACAGTTCCTGTTTGTGCTGATGGGTACCATGAGTGCGCAGCGTGGCCCGCTCTGGTGGGCGGCGCATCACCGTTATCACCATCGCTATACAGATACCTTGCAAGACCCGCATTCCTCCACGCATGGTTTTTGGTACAGCCACGTTGGCTGGTTTTTAAATGAATATAACTTTGCCACGCGAAAAGAAGTCATTAGAGATTGGCTAAAATATCCGGAACTGATCTGGCTGGACCGTTTCAGTTTAATTGTGGTGCTGCTGACCGCGGGCGGGATTTATGCGCTAGGAGGGTGGCTGGCTATGACCTGGCCGCAACTCGGTACCTCCGGCCTGCAATTGCTGGTCTGGGGATTTGTGGTCTCCACTGTGTTACTGCTCCATGCCACTTTGTGTATTAACTCACTGGCACATCATTATGGTAGCCGGGATTTTGACACTGAAGATCACAGCCGCAACAACTTATTCTTGTCCATTATTACCTTAGGCGAAGGCTGGCACAACAATCACCATTATTATGCCGGCAGTACCCGGCAGGGTTTTTACTGGTGGCAGATTGATGTGACCTATTACCTGCTGAAACTCATGTCTTTGTTCGGGCTGGTCTGGGGACTCAAGCCCATTCCGGCACGTGTCTATGATGTCAGTAAAATTGCACGGGCTCGAAAACAGAAAAAAGCTGTGAAGACCGGCACTCCGATTATTCATTCAAAGGAATCACCATGAAAATTGCAATTATTGGTTCAGGTATTTCCGGTCTGTACGCTGCGTGGAAACTCAGCAAAGCGCATGAAGTCACAGTCTTTGAAAAGAATAACTACTTTGGTGGTCATACCGATACCCATCAGCTGAATATCGATGGCGAACAGGTGGCCGTCGACAGTGGCTTTATTGTGTTTAACGAGCATAACTATCCACTGTTCTGCGCCATGCTGAAAGAGCTCGGGATTCAGTCGCAAAGCAGTGATATGGGCTTTTCGGTGAATAATCAGGTCAGCGGCTTGCAGTACAATCCGTCAAAAAAATTCTCGCTGCTGGTGCGGCCACAAAATTTCCTCAAGGCTGATTTTCGCGCGATGTTGTCGGATCTGTTCCGCTTCTATGCCGCCAATAAAGATCTGGATGTCGAGCAGGTCGATGCACAGCTCAGTATTGATGAGTATTTAAATCAACATGGTTATAGCGATGCCTTTCGTCAAGAGCATCTCTACCCGATGTGCGGGGCACTGTGGTCCTGTCCGGTGGAACAGGCCGGACAGATTCCCTATAAATTTGTGGTGAGCTTTTTCCAGCACCATCGCATGTTGCAACTGAAAGACCGGCCGTTATGGCTCACGGTCAAGGGTGGATCGGCTCGCTACGTTCGTGCGATTCAGTCCCAGACGAATATTACCTTCCGCCAGACCGGCGTTCTGCATGTCTCGCGGAGTGCCAATGATGTGCTGGTTGAAACAGCACAGGGCAGTGAGCGTTTTGACTGGGTGATCTTTGCCAGTCATGCTGACGACAGCCTGAAACTGCTGAAAGACCCGACCGCGCAGGAGCTGGACGTGCTTGGCAAGTTCCGCTATCAGGATAACCGCATGGTGGTACATTCCGATACCTCTATCATGCCCAAATCCCGTCGCCAGTGGGCCAGCTGGCATGTACACGTCACGCCGACTCAGGCCACTGAACAGACGCCATTCCAGCACAGTGGCACACATTATGGCTTTAGCTACTGGATGAACCAATTGCAGAACCTGAACTGCAAAACCCAGGTCTTTGCCACCCTGAATCCTAATTTTGCCCTGAATCCGAAAAAAGTCTGGGTAGAACGACATTACCGTCATCCGGTGTTTGATGCCCCGGCGATTGAAGCACAGCAACGCTGGGCCGAGGTCAACGGCCAAAACCGCACCTCCTACTGCGGTGCTTATTGGGGCTGGGGCTTTCATGAGGATGGTGCCCGTAGTGCATCCTGGGTAGTCGATCAGCTATTGAAACAGGCCGCCTAGGAGCACATGATGCAGATGTATCCACTGGCGATTGCCTCTGCCGAAATCCGGCACCGACGTTATTTGCCCAAAGCCCATGCTTTTGAGACCCAGCTAACCTATCTATGGTTTGATCCGGATCAGCTCGCGACCTTTACCGGTAAATCCTGGCTCTGGTCTTCCAGCCGCTGGAATTTTCTGACCCTGGATGAGCGCGATTTTCTGAGCATGGAATGTGGTTCAATCCGGCAGAAAGTTGCACGCCTGCTAATCAAGCGGGAAAACTATCTGTTACCGCATGCCGCTTCCATCCGGGTGCTGGCCTTGCCGCGCACACTGGGTTTCCGTTTCAATTCCGTAGTGTTTTATCTGGTCTTTGGTGCCACCGACCAGTTGCTCTTTGTGCTGAGTGAAATCACCAACACACCGTGGAATGAACGACAGGTCTACATTCACGACTGCCGGAACAATGCAGACGAACATGCGCCGTATCAGAGTCACCAGTTTGACTTTAAAAAGGCCTTTCATGTGTCGCCTTTCATGCCGATGGGGCTGGATTATCGCTGGCGCTTCAGCTTTTCGGATCGGCAGAACGTGATTCATATGCAGCTGTTTGAGCAGGGAATCTTGCAATTCGATGCCACCCTGAAATTTTCCTTGCAGGCCATCACGGTTCCTTCACAGCAGCATCGCTATGCTGTACTGAAAGTTCTTGAACCCTTCAGGATGGTCAGCGGAATTTATCTGCACGCCTTTCGTTTATGGAAAAAGAAAATTCCGTTTTACCGACATCCTAAAAAAGAAAAAGGAAACACATTGCGATGAAGACACTATTCATGGGAGAGCAAAGCACACTGCCGGTGGTACTGCGCCACCTGCTGAAATTACGCCATGGTCAGCTGATTTTTAAAGGCGTCTGGAATGGGGCTGTCGGGGAAAATAGCGATTTACAGGCGGTGATACAGGTGCATGATGTCCGTCTGATGGATCTGCTGTTCCGTAATGGTGTACTGGGTGCTGCCGAAGGTTTTATCCGTGGCTACTGGAGCAGTGAAGATCTGGTCGATGTGATCCGCATTTTGGCACGTAACCGCGATGTGCTGGACCAGATGAATCAGAATGCAGTGGCCAAAGCCAGCCAGTTACTGTTAAAGGTCTGGTATAAATCGCGCAAGAATTCGATTGATGGCAGCCGCAAAAATATTGCCGAGCATTATGACCTGAGCAATGACTTTTTCAAGCTGTTTCTGGATTACAGCATGATGTATTCCAGTGCGGTGTTTAAAGAGCCGGGCATGAGTCTGGAACAGGCTTCGGATTATAAAAAAGAGCTGATCTGCCAGAAACTGCAACTCAAACCGATGGATCATTTGGTCGAAATTGGCAGCGGCTGGGGTGGTTTTGCCATTTATGCCGCGCAGCAGTATGGCTGCAAGGTCACCACCATCACCATTTCCAGAGCACAATATGATGAAGCGGTCGCGCGAATAGAGGCAGCAGGATTATCCCATCGCGTGACTGTGCAGCTGAAAGATTACCGCTTACTGGAAGGCAAATACGACAAGCTGGTGTCGATTGAAATGATCGAGGCCGTAGGTGAGCAGTATTTATCCACCTATTTCCAGAAATGCCGTGAGCTGCTGAAACCGAATGGTCTGGCCCTGATTCAGGCCATCACCATTGAAGATGCACGCTATGCCAAAGCCCTGAATACCGTGGACTATATCAAGCGCTATATTTTCCCGGGCAGTTTTATTCCCTGTATCAGTGTCATGACCCAGACCGCTTCCGAACAAAAATTGCGTCTTAAACATCTGGAAGATATCGGCCAGAGCTATGCCCAGACCTTGCACTGCTGGCGTCAGCGTTTCTTGCAGCAGCATGATCAGGTCCTGCAACTTGGCTTTGATGAGCGTTTTATCCGCATGTGGGATTTTTATCTGTGTTATTGCGAAGGTGGCTTCCGCGAAGGCGTGATCAGTGATGTACATCTGCTGTTCGAAGCCAGTGCCTACTAAGCCAAGATAAAACAGGAGGGCCGACATGCTGCTGAATTTACTGGTGCTGAATGTCTTCATCATGCTGTGTAGCTGGCTGCTGGTGACCTATAACCAGCGTGCCGGACTGGTCGATGTAGCGTGGAGTTTCAGTATTGCACTCAACGTCATTATCGCGGCCTGGGTCGTGGAAACGGCTCCGCTGCCGGTGCGCATGTTTCTGGGCGTGGCGAGTGGCATCTGGTTTTTACGCCTGACCTGGCATCTGCTGCGCCGTTATGCCAATGAAACTGTAGAAGATACCCGTTATGCCAATATGCGCCGGGCTATGGGCGATTACCAGCATCTCGGTTTTCTGGCCTTTTTTATGTTTCAGGCCGGGCTGGTGGTGCTGTTTTCCTATCCGATGCTGGAACTGCTAAGCATTCCGGTGCAGCAGTGGAATGACTGGACCTCAGTGACGCTGATTGTGGCAGGCATGATCATGTTGCTGGCGCTGATCGGTGAGAGTACCGCTGACCAGCAACTTTACCATTTTAAGCTCAATCCACAAAATACGGGTAAAACCATGGATCGGGGACTCTGGAAATACTCGCGCCATCCCAATTATTTCTTTGAATGGCTGCACTGGTTTGCCTATCCGGTCCTTGGTCTGGCAGCAGGTGCCTATGGATTATGGATTTATCCGCTGCTGATGTGGCTGTTTCTGTACTACATCACCGGGATTCCCTTTAGTGAACAACAGGCGCTCGCCCACCGTGGTGACAACTATAAAGACTATCAACGACGAACTTCAATGTTTATTCCGTGGCCACCCAAACAGTAGGTAAATACATGGACTTTATGATTCAACAATCTTTAAAACTGGTCGAAAGCGGCAAGCTGCCCGATTCGGTGATTCGCGCGGGCATTCGCAGCCTAAGCAAAAAACGTCTGGCACAGGAAGGACGCTTTGACCCGGCACTGGCAGCTCGGCGCTATATGGATGTGCTGCATATGCTGAAAAACAGCGAGATTGCCATCGAGACCGAAAAGGCCAATGAACAGCACTATGAACTGCCCACCGCATTTTTCCAGGCGGTGCTGGGCAAGCGTCTGAAATACAGCGCTAGCCTGTTTGAACATACTCATACCACCCTGGATCAGGCGGAAGAAGCCGCACTGGCCAGCTATTGCCAGCGTGCACAGTTAAAAGATGGACAGGATATTCTGGAAATTGGCTGTGGCTGGGGATCGTTGAGTCTGTATATGGCCGAGCATTATCCCAAGGCCCGCATTACGGTGGTGTCGAATTCCTCGACCCAGCGCCAGTATATTCAGGAACAGGCGCGTTTGAAAAAACTGCAGAACCTGACGGTGATCACCTGCGACGTCAATGTACTGCAACTGGAACCTGCGTCATTTGACCGTGTGGTATCAGTGGAGATGTTTGAGCATGTACGCAACTATCAAAAACTATTTGAAAATATCAGCAGCTGGCTGAAAGCGGATGGTCTGCTCTGGTGCCATATTTTCTGTCACCGTTTCCTGCATTATCCGTTTGAAGTGAAAAATGAATTCGACTGGATGTCGAGATATTTCTTTAGTGGCGGACTGATGCCGGCAGCGTCGACCTTTCTACATTTCCAGCAGCATTTGCAATTAGAGCAGCACTGGCAATGGGCGGGTACGCAGTATGAACGTACCGCAAATGCTTGGCTAGAAAATATGGATGGTAAACAGGTCGAGCTGCAGCCCCTGTTTGAACAGACCTATGGTGCAGATGCCGCCATCTGGTGGCAACGCTGGCGGATTTTCTTTATGGCCTGTGCCGAGCTGTTCGGTTATGAGCATGGACGCGAGTGGGTGATCGGTCACTTTCTGTTTAAAAAGAAAACCGTATAATTGAATGGCGAATCGGATGGGCCAGCGAGGAATGCACCAATGTTAAAGCTGTTCAGGGACAAACACGATCATCCTCTGGGTGAGGTGTTTAACCGCTATTACTGGCTGCAAATCGGATTCATTGCCTTGTCTGTGGTGATTGGGATTGGCTTCAGTGCCTGGGTAATTAAAGGTTCTTTGCTCAGAACGGCGCTAGAACAGGAAATGTCTCACTACTGGCAACGATTAGAACGTAATCCTGCCGCAGAATTGCCCGACACCAAAAATCTGTATGGTTACCGCTGGAACACTGTGCCACCACCCCAATTTAAGACTATGCAGCTTGAGCAAGGAGTGAATCGGCATTTTGTCGATGGCAAGGAGCGCATGACTGTGTATGGTGAAAAAGACGGACAGCATGTGCTGCTGGTGTTTGGCGAAAGCAACGTCAACAAGCTGGTGTGGCTGTTTGGTCTGGCACCGCTGATGGTCAGCCTGTTTGTGCTATATAGTGTGCTGTGGTGGTGGAACCGTCGGGCCCGGCGCTATTTTTCCCCGATTACCCGTCTGGCCAATGCGCTGGAATATATCGACTGGGAACATCAGAAAAATCAGGCTTCGCCTTTTCAGGACATCCGCACCGACTCTAATCTGGAAGCTGAATACCTCAAGCAGGCGCTGGAAAAATATCATCAGGTATTAAGCGAATTTATTCAGCGTGAGCGTGAATTTACCGGAGATGTCAGCCATGAGCTGCGCACGCCACTGACCATTTTAAAAGGCAATGTGCAGCTGTGTCAGGCACGCTATGGCGACAACAAGTCCTTTACCCGCCTGCATAACACCATTGAAGACATGCAGCTGCTGGTCGATACCTTGCTGGCAATTGCCCGCAATACCACCAACACTTTAACTGCTGAACCGACCATGCTTTCAGAATGTCTGGACAATCTTGTGCAGGATCTGGAGAGTGTCAGTCATAACAAAGGCATGCAGATAGACCTGCAAAAAGACCTCGATGAACAGCCGCGTAAACTTTATCCATCCATGACCAAAATGGTGTTTGGCAATATTCTGCGCAATGCGCTGAACTATTCACAGGGCACAGAAATTGATGTGATTATGGAAAAAAATAAAGTACTGATTGCTGACAATGGAGTCGGCATGCCTTTACCTAACAATTCTAAAGTTCAGGAACTGTCTGGTCAGCAGCTACAACTGGAAATCAAAGGGCATGGTATTGGATTGCAATTGGTGCAAAAGCTATGCAAACAGCTAGGTTGGCGTGTGGAGCTGTTTGACAGGCAATATTATCTTGACACTCATCAGAATGTTGATCTAGCAATGACCACTGGACTGATTGTTGTTGTGTACCTAAATTAGGCTTCATCTTCGAAAGCAATCTTTAAACCAATCCCAGATATGGTGTGAATCAGCTTTTGTTCAAAGGGTTTATCGACCATTTTGCGTAAATTATAGATATGACTGCGCAGAGCATCACTTTCTGGCTCTTCGTCACCCCAAAGCTGCATCATAATTTCCTGTTTGGTCAGTACTTTAGGAGAATGTCGCATTAGTAGCTTCAAAAGTTTAAACTGAATCGGAGGCAATTCAATGTTCTGCCCAGCTCGAGTTAGCTGTTGTGTTGCTGGGTCCAAAATTAGGTCATGAATTTGCAGACGACTGCTAGATACTTCACCCAGGGAACGTTTGATCAGGGCCTTGACCCGAACCACTAGCTCGTTAAAGTCAAAGGGCTTGACCAGATAATCATCCGTGCCGGAATTGAAGCCTTTAAGTTTGTCATCCAAGGTATCCCGAGCGGTAAGCATCAAGACAGGTAAGTCCAACCCCTCTTCATTGCGTAACCACTCGCACAATTCATAACCAGAACCATCAGGCAAATTAATGTCTAGTAGCAAGATATGGTAGCGTTGCTGTTTCAGTAATTGTCTAGCAGCACTCAGATTGCGGGCATGATCGACCACAAAGCCATGTTCTTCCAGAAACTCGCATAGGGTAGAGGCCAGTTCATAATGGTCTTCAACCATCAGGATAAAATGTTTCGACATAGCGGCAGATACTAATTTAATAATTGCTGTTTTAATTTAGCACTAAATGGCTGGGGACCCAGCCATATATTAAAATATTGTTGTGCCAGAGGATGTTTAAGCTGCCCTAAACTTTGCTGGTTCAAAGATAAGCTCAGGGTCTGTGTAGCCTGGTTGTATTTTAAACGGTACAGGTCGCCTGATCTGACCGGACGATACAAATCAGTGATTGGGTTGAATAGAGCATGTATTTTTGCGTCTTTAACATTACGTTTCAGTAAATGTGTGGCCGCACGCTTAAATGCCCATTCCGGAATATTTTGTGTATAGGAAAAGTCCATCTGTATATTTTGTTTTTCCCAGGACTGGCTACAGTTTTGTGCAAAATAACTGGCCATACCGACCTGTTTTTGACCCACCATCAGCGGACCATTGCCGCAATGATTCAGGCTTTGTGCCTGGGCCCATGGACTGAAGCTACATCCCATCACTAACGCCGTGCTGATCGCTATTTTTTGAAAGGCAGTAGCCATGAGTAGACTCCTCCAACATAAGGCAGGGAACGGTACAGGCCATTCGCAGGGTCCCAGAAATCCTGCTGGAAAATAATCTTGTTGTTTTCGTTAATCTTGATTTCACTGATACCGTAAGAGTCCATACTGCGGGTCGTGCCGAACATTTTAAAATCATAGGTCATATGCCAGTGCACATAGGCAGAGTCCTGATGATATGAAGCGTTTAACAGCTTGACGCTGACCTTGCTGACCCGTTTGTTCATGCCTTGAAAGTGCTCGAGTAGATTTTGACGGGATGAAAATTGCGATAGCGTATCGTTAATAAACAGCTGGTCGGCATACAGTGCTCCAGCATTTTCAACGAATTCAGGTGTGCCCAAGGTATTAAAGGCTGAGGTAAAGCGGAGGCCGATATCCTGAGCTTTAGCCTGATCCAGCGCTATCCCCTGAATACCATTTCTGGATTGGGCGTAATCGGCTGAATAACTGGGAATACTTTTACATCCGGCTAACAACAGAAGCGGCAAGGATAAGGCTGTAGCAGTTAGTGTTTTTACAAGTCTCATCATCAGTGTCCGTATGAAGTGTATGTTTATACCTTAGGCAGCACAGCGTGAACAGAATGTGAAATAGACGTTATAGATGAAGCAATTGAATAGAATTTTTCAAATCAAAGATTAAATGGTTAACTTTTTTCTTCGGCCATTAACCAATCAATGATATTCATAACATCACGATTTTCGTTATTTTTTCTGACCATTGCATAAAAATTATAGTCACAATAGATAAAACCAAAAGGGGCAATGATCTTTCCATTTAACATTTCTTTTTCTACTAGAATTTGAGGTGCTATGGCAATTCCTAACCCAGACACGGCAGCCTCTATCATTAAATTCAGACTATCAAAATAACGGTCATTGGATTTTGGGCAAAAGCTTATTTGAAACTGATCAAACCATGTATGCCATGCACTTTTATTTGAGTGGGTATGAAGTAATGGATAGTTTAAAAGATCATTTACGGAATGAAGAAGATTTATTTCACGATTACAAATAGGACCCATGTTATCGGGAAATAACAGATATTTATTCAAAAAGTTAGGAAGTAGATGATTCTCACTGATGCTATTGATCAATATGTCAACTTTCTCTTTTTCTAATAATTTTAACTCATTACATGTCATTAATTTGATATGGATATTGGGATAAATGACTTCGAGCTTTTCTAATCGGGGAATCAGCCAATTTGCCATAAAACTATGAGAAGCGCCTATTACCACCTCTACCTCTGATGTTTTATTTGTTAACTCAAAGACACATTGTTCTAAACGATTAAAAAATTGCGTACAAACGAGCGATAATTCTTCGGCGTCCGCCGTCAGAGAGATGGTCGAGGAATGTCGAATAAACAATTTTTTATCTAACCATTCTTCTAACTGCTTTATTTGATGACTAATCGCACTATGGGTGACACATAATTCTTCGGCAGCTAAGCTGAAACTTTTATTTCTGGCGACAGCTTCGAAAGCTTTTAAAGCATTAAGAGGAGGTAATGTTCTGCGTTTCATGTTGTAAAATTTTCTAACATCATCAGCTCAAAATATATCAATTATCATCAAAATGAAAATATTTTAAGATCGAACAAGTTTTGATAGTAAAAGAGATATGAGATGACAACCCCTTATACAGATAATGGTCCTGATGACTTAGGATTTTTTGGTAAATTTGGCGGATGTTACATGCCAGAGAGCTTAATGCCAGCACTTCAAGAATTAGAGCAAGCCTTTAATACTGTTCGGCACAAACCTGAATTTTGGGCTGAATATCAGCAGATTTTAACGGACTTTGTTGGTCGTCCTAGTCCTCTTTTTTATGCAAAAAACCTAACAGCTTATGCAGGCGGCGCTCGAATCTATCTCAAGCGGGAAGATTTGAACCATACGGGTGCGCATAAGATCAATAATTGTGTTGGGCAAATCTTATTAGCCAAATTTATGGGGAAAACCAGAATCATTGCAGAAACGGGTGCTGGACAACATGGTGTTGCTACAGCAACGATTTGCGCGCTTTTTAAGATGAAATGTACCATTTTTATGGGAGAAACAGATATTCAGCGCCAACAAATGAATGTTGAACGCATGAAATTACTCGGTGCTGAAGTCAGAAGTGTTCAAAAAGGTCGTGGGACTTTAAAAGATGCGATGAACGAAGCATTACGTGACTGGATTCGTCATGTGGATACAACCTATTACCTGTTGGGTACTGGCGCAGGCCCTCACCCATATCCGACGATGGTCAGAGAATTTCAGAAAATTATTGGTCTAGAAGCCAGAAACCAAATACTGCTCAAAGAAAATAAATTGCCGGATGCTTTGGTTGCTTGCGTTGGTGGTGGATCAAATGCATTAGGGTTGATGCATCCCTTTCTAGAAGACCTGAATGTCAAAATGTTTGGCGTTGAGGCAGGTGGAAAAGGAACACATACTGGTGAACATGCCGCCTCTATTTGCAAAGGTCAAGTCGGTGTGCTACATGGCAATTTAACCTATTTATTACAAGATTTAGATGGGCAGATTTTAGAGGGGCACTCTATATCAGCTGGCTTAGATTATCCTGGTATTGGCCCTGAACATGGCTTTCTGTTTGAAACAGGACGTGTTACATATACGACTATAACCGATCAAGAAGCCGTAAATGCATTTCAGCTTTTAAGCCAACAGGAGGGCATTATTCCTGCGCTTGAGAGTTCTCATGCAATTGCGTATGCGATTCAACTTGCTCAAGAAATGCAGCCAGAACAGATCATTATTGTCAATTTAAGTGGCAGAGGTGACAAAGACTTAAACACGGTCAAAAAATATCTTGCAGGAGCTACAGCATGAACCGTCTAGATCAAAAATTAGAGCAATTGAAACTGGAAAATCGAAGCGGTCTGGTCTGTTATTTTACTGCTGGAGATCCTAATTTTACAGAAAGTTGTCGTTTGTTAAGCCAATTGGGTCAAGCAGGGGCTGACATTATTGAAGTGGGTATTCCATTTTCTGATCCAGTAGCAGATGGAGAGATCATTCAGGCAGCGCATCTTCGGGCTTTAGATGCAGGTCTAACGGTAAAACAGACCATTGAGTTGGTAAAAGTAATCAGGCTGCATGATGACCAGACACCAATAATTTTCATGACTTATTTAAATCCGATTATGCAATATGGTTTTGAGACACTTATCGCCGAAACAGAAAATCTTATAGATGGAATATTGATTTTAGATGCTCCATATGGATATCGAGAAAAATTTGAGGTGCAATTAAATGAAAAAAATATGCATTTAATTGCAATGACCGCGCCGACGACCCCAGTTGAAAGGTTAGAGCAAATTTCAGCGCGCGCGACAGGGTTTTTATATCATGTTGCAGAAAATGGATTAACAGGAGGAGACTTCAATTTATCTAATCTTGAGAAAAAGATGACTGAAATTAAGCCGATTTTTAATATTCCTGTTGCAATTGGTTTTGGGATCAAAAATGAAAGCCATGTTAAAGCACTAGCCAATAAAGTAGATCTTATTATCATTGGCTCAGCGCTTGTCGATACTTTTTTTAATAAGGGAATGAATGCGACTTTAGAAAAAGTGATGGTTTTTGCACAGATACTGAGACAAAATAAAGAATAGTCAGGCACCTTTCATAAATCTTCTTTAAACCATAATTGAATATAAAACAATATTTTATCTTGGTCTTCTCCCGAAAGGGAGATAGAACTTTATACGTGGATATTTTTCTAAAAGTGATCGCTTTTAAAAATCACTATTATCATATAGATGTGACATGCGTTTTTGCTTTGTTTCTAGATAAGCTTTGTTAAAGATATTTAAACCAACTTTTAAAGGAATACGTTCAACAACATTAATTCCTAAATCAGTTAAAGATTTAATTTTAAGGGGATTATTTGTAATGATTTTTACATTCTTTATTTTTAAATAATCTAACATAATGGTACACATGTCATATTTACGAGCATCTGCTGGTAAATTTAATAATAAATTGGCTTCAAGAGTATCATGTCCTTGATCTTGAAGTGCGTAAGCTCGAATTTTATTGGTTAGTCCTATGCCGCGACCTTCTTGGCGTAAGTATAAGATCACACCTTGACCTGCATCATTAATCATTTTCATGGTTGAATGTAATTGGGGGCCACAGTCACATTTGAGTGAAGCAAAAGCATCACCTGTTAAGCACTCTGAATGTATTCTGACTAGTACAGGTTGATTTGGACCAGCATTCATCCCTTTAGTAAGAGCGATATGTTCTTCACCAGTACGTTGGTCTTGAAACGCTATAATTTCAAAATCGCCAAACGCAGTAGGTAATTTTGATTTAGAAACAAATTCTATAGCCACAGAAGAATACACCTATATAAATTTATATTTGATACAATTTACTTAATCTATCTTAAAAGCATTGGCCGAATTTTTTGCAGTTATAAATTTCAGCGTTTTACTCTCAATTAAAGAGTATGTATCTGATAGTGAATTTTATGTGAAATGTTATTTAGAATATTTTTATTAGCGTTCTGCTTTGTTGCAAAAACACTCAAAAGCTGAGGCTTGTCTAAACCATCAATATTTAAGATAAGTTGGTTTTTTTTGTATAGTTAATTAAATTTATTAGATTTCTTTCATAAGTCATTTTTCACTCAGCTCCAAGTTATAAATTCCAGCAATTAGATTGAATCTTAATGCTAGTCTTTTGCCTCGATTGCGATATCGCTCAGCAAGAATTTTGAAGGTTTTCA
>NZ_VPAN01000041.1:0-24707 GCF_013419225.1 Acinetobacter sp. YH12097
TGAATTTCTTTGTCAGACATAGTGATCAGCATCTATATTTATATCCAGTCCATGGTGATAAAAACCATCATAAACTAGACATTTTTATTGGTGAGAATATAGACACTTTAAATGGGTTCTAACATTTTGACTTCGTATAACGTGTATTATGTTAATTTTAGTTTTTCTTTACTTTAAAATGAATGTCTAAATATACTAGAGAATGGTTCTATGAATATGAAAACTGAACCTTGGATTGAGGATAATGATCCCTTAAAGCCCTATTATGGAAAATTGAGTAATAAGGAATATACCGATATTTCTAATATATTTACTTTATGGATTAATCATAAGAATTATATTGATCCTTCAATAATTTCTAAAAATAAAAAATTAAATTTATTAGATTTTTCAAATAGATATAAAGAAAAATGTAATCAATCCTTATATGAGCTGCTATGTGAGAGCCTAAAGCAAACAGATGGATATCTGTATTGGCTACCTATGAACAATGTAAAGAGTGAAAATATCTTTGCCGCATATTCTCCAGAAATGATTGCTAAGACCCCAATAGAAGCCAAGTATTTAGATTATGCTTCTCGCTCTTTTCTGCAAATGCAAAATGGTGGATATGCCATTGTTGAAAGCAACCTAAATTTTATAGCCCTGGTTATTGATGGCTACTATATGCAGGTAGCATTACATTCAAACTTTATGAATGAGAAATTTCAAGAATATCTCGATAGTTGGAACGAGATCGAAAAAAACCTTGATGAAATTACAGCACAGTGCCTTTCACACGCTCATTCTATACAGTAGAAATTAAAGAGGAATGAAGTATGTAAGTACCCTATTTAACATAATGGGCGTTATGCGAAATGCACAAATTGAAACATATAAAAATCAAAAACTTATGATATAAATTATTTGCTCGATGATGTTCAAAAGCCGACTTGGAAACAAGTCGGCTTTTTTATGAGCAGTTTTGATAGTTCTTGCCAATAAATTTGACTAAAAATTACGCTTCTCAACTTGAGTTATACAATTTTGTGATACATTATTGTATATACAAATTTGAATGTTTTTTATGGAACTGTATTTCGAATGGGATGAGGCTAAGAACCAAAAGAATCAGAAAAAACATGATGTATCTTTTGAAACGGCAAGCCTCGTTTTTGATGATCCTTTACGGATCTCAATCCAAGATCGACATACCAATGGTGAGGAGCGTTGGCAAACTATTGGTATGGTTAAAGGCGTACTAATGTTATTAGTGGCTCATACCATCTTTGACGAAGATGACTGTGAAATCATACGAATCATTAGTGCAAGGCAAGTCACCAAAGCGGAGCGAAATCAATATGAGCATGGTTAGATATACACGCACAGAACTGAATGAAAATTTCAGTGACAAGCAAGATGCTGAAATTAAACGCTTGCTTGATAAAGGTACTGTGCCTGATGAGCAATTAGATTTATCTGATATTCCCGAAATTACCGACTGGAGTCATGCTGTGCGTCATGGGCAATTTTATCGTCCAGTTAAGCAACAGACTTCTGTTCGCCTTGATGCTGATGTACTTGCATGGTTAAAAGCTCAAGGGAAAGGCTATCAGACACGTATGAATAAGATTTTGCGTGAAGCGATGTTGCAAGACTTAAAGAATCATTAATAAATGGGAGCTAATGCTCCCATTTTTGACTTCGTATATGTGAGAAAAATTTTGTGTGAGTATCAATAATTCACTAGAAAGAAATAGAAGTGATGAATAAACCATTGGGTACGTCTGGAGTTAATCGAACTCCAGACAAACTAGCAGGGGCATTACTAGAGGGTAAAATAACCTTGCCATCTTGTGCAAAATAATTAGTGAGATAGTTAATGATTTGGTTTAAAACTGCTATGTTTTTCTTGTTATATATGATTTATATCATTTTAATTTTAAATTTGTATGCTAAAGCTTTAATCAAAGTAAGTATTCTTGGTCGTTTTTTTAAAGTGCTATTTAGTTTTTTATTCTATTTGCTGGTTGCGATTGCTTTAATTTTTCCTTTTTTTCATATTCATGAGTTTGTAGATGATTTCCATATATATATTGATCAAAACAATATTTATTTTGCTTTTATTTTGATTTTTTTTGCATTGATTTGTAGTTTTTCAATAATTTATTTTAATAAAAAATTTGGTCCTAAGTTAAAGGCTTTAGGTTATTTTAAATGATTGATGCGTGCTGAAATAACAGGAGACTCCCACTTAGAATTTTTTAGGCAGCTATCTGGCTACCATTATTAAATTTCAACAGACTCTAATCATATATCTATAAATATATGATCTATATTTAACATAAAATCTCTTATACGAAATTGATCAGAGACTAGATATCTAATCTCTGAACATGTCTTATCTTATTACCATCTTCCAAGACGAACCCCGAATTTTTCTTCAAATTCGTCACTAATTCTCTTTCTATCTAATTTGATCTCTTCAAGCTGTTTTTTACGAAATGAGATTTTTTCCTCTCGTGTGAAGTTATTTTCTTTAAAGAATTTCTGTGTTTTGAGATCTGTTAAAAGTAATAAATTATCCTCAAAGCTTCTTTCGCATTCCGTTGACTCTTCATATTCCTCTAGTTCAGCTATGTCATTTAGTTCCAATTCTTCATCTGTAAATTCGTGCATCGTTTATCTCCCAAAAAACGACAATCTATCAGCTTAAAAACTCAATGTAAACTATTGATTATAAACAATTTAATGTTTAAGAAACTATTGGGTTTTAACATAATAAAACGTTAAGAAAAGACTTTTATTTTTAGATATTGAATCATTAAGAAAATGATTCATGCTCTTTATATATTTGAAAATAAAGAAATAAAAAATAATGTTTATTTTTCATACAATTTCAATTTTTAACTTGTTGTTTTTTATACATTAAAAAAATCTTTGCCATAACTATAAAAGTACCCCTTTGAAACATATATTTTTTATTGACTATTTTTGAGTAAATTTCATTCTAACTAGCTGTTTAATGGCAGAAATATAAATAAGAGTTCCCGAAATCAGTGGGCGCGTAAACATCTGAAAATTTGCCAAGTTTAAAAAAGCTTGAGACGATGCCACTGCCAAAATATGAAATGAGCTTTGTTGTGTTAGTCGTGCAACGAGCAAAACTTTCTAAACTTTATTTTTTCGGTCCGTGTGCATGAAACAGCCATTTCATGCTAAAGACCGTGTAGCTGCATACGTGAGAAATCTAGTTGGTGCGGCTGCGAAGGGCACTGGACGGTGAGATTCCGTTCTTTGACCCAATCACTCTAAATTGGCTTCGGCGTATGAAATCGCTGTGAGCCGATTAAATAGTTGGGCGACACTGAAACGGGACCCTTGGTGACAAGGACAAACCCTGCTTAACAGAGAGTGTGAGTATCT
The DNA here is from genome assembly GCF_013419225.1 of Acinetobacter sp. YH12097. Classification (NCBI taxonomy): domain Bacteria; kingdom Pseudomonadati; phylum Pseudomonadota; class Gammaproteobacteria; order Moraxellales; family Moraxellaceae; genus Acinetobacter; species Acinetobacter sp. YH12097. The sequence goes on from NZ_VPAN01000041.1 coordinate 3,406, forward strand.
TCATGGAATGATAGATGCGTTAGGAACACACGTTTTTAGCTTCAATTCCTTAATAGGGCTAAATGCGTTGCACACTGGTGGGCTTATGAGAGTATCGCGAGGTACTAGGGGCGTGAGGAGAAATCTGGAACGCTTGGTACACAGGGGTTGGCCGAATTGACTTGTCGTGATGACATATTCGGTTGGCTGCTGTGATCTATGGATAGCTCAAGCCAGTAAAGGTGGCACTAAGGAAATAATATGTTGTGTTATTAATTATGTAATTATTCATGATTGGTGAATGTTGTACTTCATATTATTAAGCATGTTGCTTTGTGTAGGATAAGTGCTTTACCCGTAATGAAATTTAATATCGGTTACTAATGAGGGTTTTTGGAACTCTTACCTCAAAAAAAGGGAATAGCTGATATCAGGTGGAACGGATAAGCGTACTGTCCGTCATTTTAATTAATCGCTGTTTATGGGTTATTTAATTTGACAAAGACTGTTAACGCTAAAGTGGGAATCTCTCAAGCCAATTATTAGATGTGGTGGCTCCACACTATAGGCTTTTAGACCGAAAACATTCCGCGAGGATGCTATAAGGACTAATTTGTGAGAGAAGGAGAGTTGCTGAGTAGATTTAATTTGGTTTTTTGTACAGGTTAATTAGGTCACTTCGAGCGAATAAAAACGTAAGGGGTGAGTGAACGAAAGGCAATACGGTGCATAACCAGACTGAGAAAACAAAGTTTGTAGGTGAGAGGTGTGGCAACCTCGGTCGCTATGAAATGCGACAAGCCTAGTTGGCACGGAAGAAAGTGAATAAACGTTAAACATCCTGATGTAGCGCTCGGATGAATAATATTTCATGAGTCTTCACTAAGAAAGTAAGCGTTGGTTACGTTGAAGTTTGCGCTTTGAAATCACCCAGTTGTTCCTGAGACGGATCTGCTGCTGACTGATTTTTGCGATGATGCAGCATGCTGCTAGTGGGATGATGTTATATAAAATCGTGATTGTGGAACTAAAACACAATTTGAAGTGTGTACTTTGTGATGTGTAGAAGTCAGGGCCTGCTTAGTCTTGATGGAGGATCCATGAGAGTCGCTTCCACTGGAAACAGTGAAGATGTCGTAAGTTGATAACTGCGAGTTCGTTCTAGTCGCGAACTCAATAAATGATTAGCGTTAAGCGCGTTAGTTTCGTGAATTTGAACACGGCAAATCAAAACACAAGGCGGTCTCCTTAGGAGGCCGCCTTACCTTTTCCTAAAAGCTCCTCATTTGCGTTTTAAACACGCCTTCCTCATCGACATAGGATTCTTATTAGTGATCAGTGAAAAATCGCGCATACCCCCCTATTTTTGCATCTAATCGTAAGTTCAGAGCGAGTGTCTACGAGCGAACATTGAAAAATCGCGCCTAGACTCTCTGAAAAACAATTTTTTAGTATCAAAATCTCAAAAACAGTAAATCATCTACAGAAAAGTGATTTCTAGACCGAGCGAAGCGAGTAAAAAAACTTATGAGCGAAGCGAATTCATACTAGCTTTTGCTTTTTATTAAAGTCACAACGAGATTAGGCAAAAAATTGCCCCTCGAATCGAGCGAAAGCGAGATTCAATAGAGTTTGAGCGTAGCGAAAACATAGGGCAATTTTTCAATTTGCTCTTTTTAAATATATTTTAAATATTTTAAATCTTTTCAGTCCCCTGTATGCCTTATACAGTAAGGGTTTTAAAGCTTAACTATGACGGATTGACTACTAACTATGACGGATTGACTACTAACTATGACGGATTGACTACTTAACTATGACGGATTGACTACTAACTATGACAAGTATATATTTGTCATATATTAAAAATTAATGGTTTTATTTTGAATAAAAATCACGTTGTAAAATCAAATCAAGTAATAGAAGCCTCATATCAATTAAGTGCCGTAGAGCAACGAATTGTCTTAGCTGCCATTTCACGGATTCCAAAAAATCAGCCTATTACAGATGATGAGCTATATCCTGTTAGTATCAATGAGTTAAGGCAATTAGGTGTACATGAAAAAACTGCATACAGAGATTTAAAGGAAGGTATTAATAGACTCTATGAACGATCTATTAACCTCAGTATTGATGACAAGTCTATAAAAATGCGATGGGTACAAGAAGTTCAATTTCTAGATAGTCAAAGTGTCATTGGTATTCGTTTTTCAAAACCAATTCTGCCTTTCATATCTAATCTAAGTAGAGAATTCACCAAATATGCCCTGTCAGACATCGCTGGAATAAATAGTGGGTACGGTATTCGTATTTATGAGCTACTTGTTCAATATCGACAAATAGGTAAGCGTGAAATTTCAGTTGAGAATTTGCGGACAATGCTTGAGCTTGGTAAAAAGTACCCTTTATTCGCAGATTTCAAGAAACGAGTAATTGATACTGCTATAGACCAAATAAACGAATGCAGCCCTTTAAATGTCACTTATGAACAGAAAAAGACTGGTCGTAAAGTTACTAGTATTATTTTTTCATTTAAAGAAAAGACTAAGAGTATTAGTCATCAGAATACAGATGTACCTAAAGAATTTTATAAACTAACAGATGCTCAAATTAATATGTTTGGAAATCAACTTTCTCGTTTACATGAACTATCACATCTAGCACAGCAAGGTGAAAGCTATGATGATTTAGCTATAACAATTAAAGATATGTTGAGAGATCCAAAACAGCAAAAACAGTTTTTACCTTATCTAAAGAACTTAGGCTTTAAACTTTGAGTTTATTGGAGAATACACTTATTGTATTCTCCAATACGTATCGTTAATACACAGTAATACAATATGAAAACAAGTACAAAATACAGTGTTAGTGATGCTGCAACACTGTATAAAAAATCTCGGGCCACACTCTACAAAGATATAAAAAACGGAGTATTAAGTCGTGATCATGATGGTTCTATCGACTTTTCAGAATTACTTCGTGTCTATGGTGAGCCTTTTGGTGGAACAAACTCAAAACGTCTTGATACGTCTCCAAGACAAAACATTGATACACCTGAATACACTGATAATACAGTTGTTGAACTCAAAAATCAGATTGATTTTTTAAAGAAACAGTTGGAAAAAGCAGAAGATCGGGAAACGAAGGCAAATGCTCGTATTGACACGCTACTTACACTTATTGAAATGAAGCCACCACAAGCCAATATAAGCACGTTTACAGAGCAGCAATCTGACCAGGATATAGCAACGGATCCTCGGTCAGAACCTGAGCTGAAACATGACGGATTGACTACTCCAGAGCAGAGGGAAAATAAGCGGATTCCAGTACCGGAGCACATTGAACAGGAACCGGAAAAAAGAGGCTTTTGGAGCCGTTTTTTTAGACCCTATGATTAACTACGATTGTTTAACTGATATGAACAAAGTCGTGAAACATTGATCAAATAATAAGCGTGGAACGTGAAAAATCATAAAAAAAGCCCACCTTGGGGAAGATGGGCTATCAACTAGAAACTACAGCATTGATTTCTATAGATAATTATAACGCATTTCGTATAACGTGTATTATGTTAATTTTAGAGAAACTTTAAAGAACAGAAATATGTGTGAATGCCAATCTGTAGGTAATTTTTTTGTATGCCCTACTAGTTTTTCAGATATTTTCAGTGATAACTACAGTATGAAGTATAAGTTTCCTGATTACTTCATTGAAGATCCTCCATGCGAGGAAGCCAAGCCAGAATTTGACTATGGTGAGTTTTATTATGTTTGTACCGAGTGTCAGCAAGCTTGGTATTTTGAATGTTATCCAGAAACACCAACAAGCCCAATTTTTGGGATTAAAATTCCAGATATGAGCCAAGTATTAAGCCAAAACCAGATAAACAGCATTAAACAATTCTTAGTTGTTTTAGCTCATGGAGGCTTTTCAGAAAATAAGTGTATTCACAAAGGATGTATAGATTATTCACTTAATGGAATTAAGGTATGTCTCAACCATTTCGGTTATAAATTTAGTCCTCATTAAAATATCCACTTAACATAATGGCTGTTATACGAAACGAGAGCTGTTAGAACCCATTCAAAATGTCTATATTCTCACCAATAAAAATGTCTAGTTTATGATGCATATCTAAATATTTGTTTAGTCACCATTTTAATATGTTACTGTCACGATAACACTATCAGTATAATCGCCAGGAGTACTACCAATAGTTATACCTGATGCAATTTTCCCATATACAGTACTTGACTGAGCAGAACCTATACCTGTTAGAGAAAGACCACCACTTCCCCCTATGCTAGTAGTTCCACCTGTTTCACTCCAAAGATTACTAAAATTAGAATCCTTATAAAGTTGATAAGGGATATATTCAGTGGCAGACGAATGTTTCATTCGCCGACTGCTACTATAATTATTACCATTACCTAAATATATTGTGTAATTTGTTGCCTTATTACAAGTCGTTGAAATAGCTCCAGATGCGGTATAATTATTTTTTGTTGATCCAATATCAGAGATGCTACCAAAATTTATTACATCTGTAGAATTGAGCTGACATATTTTTGGAACAACATAGTTAGCTGTTAATGTAGTGCCACCAGAATCCCATCCACTACCAGTACTAGAACTAGTCCCTTCACATTGACTGGCAGAGCCACCTTGCATATCCCAATAAAGATTAACTGCTGCAGTATACGTACCGACTGGATAAATATTGGTTGAAGAGGATCTTTTAGGTACAGTTACTGTTACAGAATAATCAATGACATTGTTATTTGATACTGTAGTAACGGGGCCGTACCATGTATTAGAAGTTTGATTAGTTGAAGTTGAACCAGCACCGCCCACAGAAGCTATTACCGTATAAGGTAATGATGTTGAACTATTTGCAGTTGTTGTGCCTGTAAAAATTGTTTTCATGCACATATATTTTTCAACTTTATTGGAACTACTTCCTTCAGTACAAGTTATTGTTCCTGTAAAGGTAATTTTAGCAGGACTATCCAAATTTGTAGCATTATAAGTATGGGTAGTTGTAGTTGTGCCAACTGGTTTACATATAGCATGCGCTTTATTAAAAAACAAGCTTATAAACAGAATAAAAAAACTAATTATCAAAAACTTACACAAATTGGTCGAAATTATATTTTTCATTGTAACTTGATAGTTTGTGCAAATTATTGACATACATATGGCCCTAATTTCTTTAATGAATAATGTTCACTACCATAATCAAAATGAACCTGACATGAACCCTGATCTAGCAAATCAACATCAAGGATGTTTTTAGGTAGTAGACCTTGTACAAAAACCTCACCATCATAACCAATGAGTGCTGTATTTTCGCCATTAATCGTTACGCTATAACCAGGCTGAATAGGGTTATTGTTTTTATCTACTAGTTTTACAACAGCAGATATTACTTGGTGAGCATCAAAGTCAATGTGTGCACCTTGGCGATACCCCACAATTACTTTCTGTGCAGTATTTGGCACTTCCCACTGCAACGGTAAATAGGTTGGATCAAGGAAAATATGATGGGTTTGGTAAGGTAGTAAATTAGAAATTAAGAAACGACCTTGATGATCGGTTTTACCTAAATTAACACCACCATTTAGGATTTGGCTTTTTGGTCCTGCATTTGTAACAACTGCATAACCATCTCCAATTTCATTTGCAGCAAAAACCCTTCCTGCAGCAAAAACGAGTGAACCTGTTGCAGATAACGAAGCCTGATCTATATCACTATATCGACTATAACTAGCTGTGAGATAGGCAGGTCGAGCCCGATAATTTACATATGCTGAAGCATTGTTATTCGAACTTCTTTCATTGTGCTCAACATAGCCACCCCAACCTAATGAGCCAATTTCTGGGCCTGATAAGCCATTAAATTCTTGGCGGTAACTTGTAGTATTATCTGCATCTCTCGACATGCTCGTGATAGCATTAAACTTAAATGATGGGGTATAACGTAAAGCAATATAAGAACCATAATTTTTAGCATCATTAAAATCTTTATAAACCGATGCATATAAATTCCAGTTTTTACCAAGATTTGCATTGAAGTTGGCAGATAAAAGGCTATATTGAGATTCTTGTGATTTTATCTTATTATAACCAGCATAAACCCCATAACCATTATAAAAATTATAGCTTAATCCCGCCCGAAAGAGTTCATCAGCTAAAGCGCCTGATGTTAAAAAATTGTATTCTGCATCTTTTTCATTCTTATTATATCCATTTTCATAACGAACTTTTGAAACACGTGCTAGGTCATAATAATTATCAAAAACTTTTCTAAAGCTTGTATTAAATGAAATATCTTTATTAATCCGACCTTCTAACCCAATAGAACTTAAATAACCATTTTCATCTTTATAGTTACTCAACGAAAAATCTGCATTTACAACGCCCAAACCCCATAAGTTTTGTGCAAAACCGATACCTGCATTAGACAATCCATCAGTTGATGCTTCCATCCCACCACTTAACGTGAGCGATTGTTTAATCCCGTAACGAATCGATCCCGAACCAAAAAGCACCCCATCATCATAATCATTCGAATAAGAACCATAATTGTAACGTGGCATACCAACATCTACAGAAAACTGATTAACACCTTTTGCTAAAACTTTAGGTGAAAAGTAGTATGCCTTTTTAACTAAATTTTGCTTTCCTGTAGCATCGGTTGTTACTAAAGTGACCTCATTTCCAGAAATAAGAGGTAACTGTTTAATATCGAATGGGCCAGAGGGCACTATTCCAGAATATACTTTTTGCTGATTAACATATAAATCAAGCGTTGATGGTAGTGCTGCTGATCCTGAGAATTGAGGTAATGCTGTAGTAATAATGTCTGAGCGTTGAGCATACGCACTTGACCATTGCGCACCACCTAAACGCACACTGTTACCCCAGTCAGTAGTGTTTGATGTAAAATCACCAATGGTATAAAGTCTAATTTTTATCGGATTAATATATTGCCATTTCGATTCTAACCGTACAAATTTATTATGGCTATAATCATTTAGATCATCACCATTATACAAAACACCTGTATAGAAATTGCCTAGCCGAGTGCTATAAAATGCTTCAGCAGATCCAGAAAAAACATTCTGTTCGTCATTAATCGTATTGTAAAGACTATAATTAATGATCGCTGCATTCAATGGTTTTAAGTTTAATAGCTGATTTGGAGTCGCATTGGATCCTTCTAAATCCAGACTAAACCTAGTAAGCATCTCTTGAGGTACAGTTAAGTCTAAATTCTGATTACTTTCATCATATTTAAATTGAATTTTTTTATAATCATTTAAACAAATTAATTGTGTATCAGAAATATTCTCATCTAATATTATTCTTAGTGCTCTTAAATGCTTCGCTAAAATATATAATTTACCATTATTATCTTTTTTAACCGCTGTTAAATCACTTGTATTTTCACTATTAACAGATACATTCAAAAACAAATTGATATTAGATTCTTTGTTAGTAATATTTTGTGGGATAATATCAGGGATAATTGGAGTCGTAGCATGAGTGTCATCCCTTAACATAGCATAAGCAGTTGTATATGGTATACAAATCAAACATGCTGCTAGAACCCTATATTTCATAGCATTAAATGCCTTTTACAATACGATGGTTTTACCATCTACTACTAAAGTTACGCTATATTCATGATTAGCTTGAAATTTAAAATTATTTGCAATCGCATAACTTTTTGTCTGCTTATGTAAAATGTAGCCATTCAGTGTGTTGACAGGTATCAAATAGGTCATTTTAGAAGTTTTATCAATAATAGAGAGACTACTAAGTAAAACGTGTCTGGTTCCAATATTATTTAAAATCAAAAATGATTGATTTTCACTATTTTCAATTTTCCATTTAATTTCATAATAAGCATTTTTGTTCACTACAAAAAGTGGCATCGAAGAGCGAAGTAAAACATTTACACCTTGACTTACCTTACGGCTATCTGCCGGCTTAGGTAATTCATCCACAATAATACGATATGACTTTTCATTTGTAATAGGTGCCGAATTCAATCTTACAACGCGTAAATTATAAGACCCTTCGGAAGCAAGTTTAAATATTGGTGGACTAATGACAATATCATCTGTCGGTATTAGTTGATCTTTTCCTTCTACTTGCGACCATTCAAATGCGCGCACCTGAAAATCACTACTTTCAGTTGATTGATTATAAATATTTAGCGTGGTAGCCGACTGTGTATCTAAGAGTTCTAAACCGATAGGCGATAAACGAATCGATGCAGCATAAATACAAACTGGCATACATAAAGAAATTTTCAGTAATGAGCTAAAAATACTTTTCATTATCAACCTATCATTAAATAAATATTAAGCTAGCAAATAATACCTAGCTTAATACAACGCAACTGTTAATAAGTAACCGTCAATGTCACTGCATCTGTATAATTACCTGCAGTTGGTAAAACACTTCCTGCTGGGATACGACCATAAACGTCAAGTGTCTGTGGAGTACCATCACCTATAATTGAAGCTGTCGTGCCATTAACTGTAAGTGCAGTTGCACGATTTGACGTTAAATATAAATTGTATGGAATAAATTCTGATGAACCACCCGCCATACGACGTACGCCACCTACAGCATTGTTACCAGCACCAAATGCAACTGTATAATCTGTACCTTTGTTACATAATACCTTGATAGAAGTTCCAGAAGAAGTAGTAGTGTCACCATCCACATTGGCTGTCAAAGAAGTGATTGTCCCAAAGTCAAGCACCGCATCTGCTACAGTGCCAGACGCATCGGTATTTACCGAACAACCTTTTGCAACTGTCGCTTTCACAGTTAATGTACCTGTTGTAGTTGCAGCATTTGCGGCTTGAATACCGATTAGCCCAATTACTGCTAACGTAGCATAAGAAATAACCTTTTTCATTTATGAACCCTTTTACATCGAATTGTTAATGTATATATGTGAAAAGAGCACACTAAACCTGTACAACTAAATAGTGATATTCTTTACATTCAATAAATTATATTAAATTAATGTAATACAAGCCACATTTTTTTGTAAAAATGTTAATTTTAATGCAACCAGTCCGAATCATGCTGAATACGCTTCGGACTATTTAACATAATGGTCGTTATACGAAATGCTTTTTAAAATATCCTTGTTTTTCATATAGTTAAAAATTTTTCATCCCCCCTGAAAAACAACAAAAACCGACTTAGAAACAAGTCGGTTTCTTTTTAAGCAATTTTGATACTTCTTGCCAATAAAATTGATCAGTATTTAATCAATTTGTCATTTTTCTCTGCGTTATCAAGCCAGCGCTGGCTTAAATTATCCCCATTTTCTGCGGACAACTTTTGGGATAAGTTTTAATCAATTTTGTACACTATGACACACATTAATTCACACCCTTGGCATTTCTTCGATGTCTATGGGTTTTATTACTGGTCATCTGTAAAAAAGGGATATAGCGTCTTGATGACCATTAGCAGCAGCTTTTTTTATCCATATTTCAGCTATTTCATTATTTTGGGCGGTTCCATCACCCCGAAGATACATCATTCCCACTGTAAATTGAGCATCAGCATTTTCTTGCTCGGCAGATTTACTGTACCACTCAAAGGCTTTTTCATAGTCTTGAGTGACACCTTGGCCAATGGCATAAATTCTACCTAGACTATATTGAGCATCAGCATTTCCTTGCTTGGCAGATTTACTGTACCACTCAAAGGCTTTTTTATAGTCTTGAGTGACACCACTACCATCTTCATAAATAAATCCTAGATATTTTTGAGCATCAGCATTTCCTTGCTCGGCAGATTTACTGTACCACTCAAAGGCCTTTTTATAATCTTGAGCTACACCTTCACCATTAGCATAAGCTGCACCAAGGTTATTTTGAGCCTGAATATTTCCTCGTTGGGCAGCTTTGCTATACCACTCAAACGCTTTTTTATCATCTTCAGTTACCCCCTGACCATTGGCGTATAGTGCTCCAAGGTTATTCTGAGCATCAGCATTTCCTTGTTCGGCAGCCTTGCTATACCACTCAAACGCTTTTTTATAATCCTGAGAAACGCCTTCGCCATTGACATAAGCTTCACCTAGCAGAGTTTGTGACAAGGCATCTCCACGATTTGCTGATTCTTCAATATCTTCAAAATCAGATGTCTGGCTACATGCAGACAAGGATAAAATTGATAAAAGAATTATTATTTTTTTATTGGGTATGAAATACATAATTAAATTGAACTACTTTTTTTGGGTACGCTATAAGTATATAGCCTCATAATTTCGCATAAGAGATTTTATGTTAAATAGATGCAAAAGGATGTAGATATACAAGGTATAGTTGCGTTTCGTCTTGGTTGGAAATAAAATCCTTTTTTAGGATTTTTTTAGTATTATGAATAGTAGTGTTCCGATAATTTCTCCTCCGAGTACCGTGGGGAGAGGAAATAGATTGAAAGCCATTTCTACTAATGCTCATGATGTTGAAAGTTTTGAGCATGATGGAATTCATCTCTATCAAGGAAATTCTCTAGATTTTTATAAAAATTGGGAAACACCAACTACTATTATTTCAGATGGTGCTTACGGAATATTAGGGTTTGATGGAGATACATCTAACCATAATGATTTAAGAAGTTGGTATGAGCCACATATCAAGGCATGGAGTGAGGCAGCTACTCCTTATACCAGTTTATGGTTTTGGAACACCGAAATTGGTTGGGCTACGATTCATCCATTGCTAGAGTCCTATGGATGGAAATATATTAACTTGAATATCTGGAATAAGGGTAAAGCTCATATTGCAGGAAATGTTAATACAAATACTATTCGACGCTTTCCTGTTGTGACGGAAGTTTGTGGCTATTACGTCTATGATGCAAAAATTAATGGTAAAGAATTAAAAAAATGGCTCTATGATGAATGGAAAAAGACAGGATTAGCTTTTAATCAAGCGAATATTGCATGTGGTGTGAAGAATGTAGCCTCTAGAAAATACTTTGACCAAGGTCATTTATGGTATTTCCCACCTGTGGAGATGTTTGAAAAATTGGTTGATTATGCGAATAATCATGGAAAAGAAGAGCACAAACCATATTTCTCTGTAGATGGAATAAAGTCTCTAACTGCGGAAGAATGGCAGAAAATGAGATCTCAATTTTACTGCCCAATTGGTTATACCAACGTTTGGGATAGGAAGCCATTAGCAGGAAAAGAACGAATTAGAGTATCTTCAGAAAATACAAAATCTGCTCATTTGAATCAAAAGCCTCTAGACTTGATGAACTTGATTCTTGAAGCTAGTACTAGTCCAAATGATACTATTTGGGAACCATTTGGAGGCTTATTTTCAGCTTGTCTCGCTGCAAAAAAAATTAATAGAAAAGCGTTTAGTGCTGAGATAGACCCAGCACATTACTTATATGGAAAGAACAGATTTATCGAGGAAAAACTAGACCAAAACTTTCAGTTAGAGCTTGAATGATTTGATCATCTGTTCCTCTAGATAAAATTCTTTGCCAATTTGAAATAGTACGCCCATGTATGGTCGTTGACATAACTCTTGTTTTAAATGCTTCAATTTCTGGGTGTGCAATTCGATCTATTTTTGCAAAATTTGTATCCAGTCTATATGGATAATTTCGAATTAAAGTTCTCAATAGATCTTGATAACTTCTAGATGAATCATAACGGTGGTCATCTAATTCCCAATTACGAACGAGTGCTTCAGCTTCTGCGTACTGTCGATCTGTTCCTTGGAACTTATATCCATTCATATTTGTTTGCTGAAGATTGATAGTCCTACGAGTCGTATCTTCTGGTTCAAGTACGATGTAATCGGGAGGACGGTTATAGTGATTATCTCTATAATCAGCAATAGAGGCTGCTGATATACAAGCAATATCAATAATCCTAGGCGCACCAAAAATTATATACTCAGGTAGCCAAGCCATTAAAACAACATATGTCTGATCTTGTAAAAAGTATGTTTGGCTATCTTTAAATCGAGCAGTGATTTCTGTTGATAGGGGAAACCATGCTTTAATTTCAAAACCTGGATTAGGTACTATATTGCCAACAAACAATGTGTCTGGGAAACCAGGATCTTGTCTAATCCATGAACCAAATTGTTTATAGTTTGAATTTTGATTAAGAAAATCACAGGTAGCAAATTCAATTAAATTACCAACCAATGGCGATAGTTTGGAAATAGTATTGGCTAAATTAATCGCTGCTTGAGAGGAAGCTGGAGGCTTTACTTCTAAGACATTAAAAGTATGTCCAGATAACTGAGATAGATATTCAGCCCCTTCTTGTAAAACACGTTTATACATCTTTTAAGGTTCTTAACTCTTGGATAATTTTTTCTGCTTCAATTTCAAGTGCCTTACAAACGTTAATGAATTCAATAACATTAAGCATCTTTTCACCATTCTCATATTTTGAAATATAAGACTGAGGCTTATTTAAAAGACGAGCTAATTCTGCTTGGGTAATATTTTTGGAATCCCTAGCATTTAAAAGAATCTCTCTTAATCGTATGTATTCAAAGGAAAAAGTAGCTTTGCTCATTAAGCTAGTATATATTCCAAAAGCGAATATCCCATTTTAGGATTAAATCCAAATAACATATTGATTTAATTTAAAAATTAAAAATATCAATTATAATGTTTGGGAGTTTTTTTAGGGACAGAGTAAAAAGTGAAGTTTGATATTTTATGTTTCTCTACAGGAACAAATGGAAAATGTACGATTAAGACAGAAAAAAATTTAATTCATTCTTTACTGAGTAACGCAGAATGTTTTCCTGAAGATCAAAAAGCTGAGCCTCACCCAGCTAAGACCCCCAATACAATAAAATATTCTTCAGGTGCGAAAATATCTGTAAAACTTATTAATATTCCTGATGATAAAGATGAAACAGTAAAGATCGAAGGATTTTATATATCTTGTGAAGATAATAATTATGAATCAATTGAACCTAAAAGGCTGAAGATACTTGATCATATAAAACATCATAAGTTCGATAAAATTTATATAACAAAAGATGATGTTTCCAAGTCGATTGCAGAAGGACTATATCCAAAAATATATGAGGTTGAGAACTCATTAAGATCTTACTTAATGACTTTTATGGTTACACGTATTGGAACTAAATGGTGGGAAATTACAGCAACCTCAGACTATCAGCAAAAGGCGCAAGGCCGAAAAAATAATGAAAAGCACTTTGCACAATACATTGATAACCGAGCTTATTTAATTGATTTTGGGGAATTAGGTAAACTTATTTATGAAAAAAATTCAGGATTTAATGAAAGAAATCAGATTGTAGAAAGATTAAAGTTATGTAATACCGTTGATGATTTAGAAATGCTCAAACAAGAAATTGAGTCTAATTATCAGAAGTTTTTTAAAGAAAATTTCAAAGATGTAAAATTTCAAGAAAAATGGGAAGATTTAGAACGGTTAAGACATAAAATTGCACATAACAATCTTTTTATAAACCAAGATAAGATTAATGGAAATCAATTAGCTGATGAGTTATTGAAAATTATCGAAACTGCTTTAGGCAACATCGATGAAATTGATATGAGTGCAATTGAAAAAGAGGTAATAAAATTAAATATTCCTGATAAAACAATCATTTCTGAAAAGGAATTTATTGAAGAGTTAATGCGAATAGAGGATAGAGATCCAACAAAATTTGTTGGTGTATCTTGGTTTATTAGAGAATGCCTAGCTCCTAAAGATTTTGATGATCAATCTAGTTATGACGTTTTAGAAAACCTTATTTTGCAGGGAAAAATTGAGAGATATGAAGTACCTTTTGGTGCCCGTTCAACTCCAGCAATAAAGACTATTCGGAAAGAGTTAATTTAGTTTTTAATTTTAGTTGTATATTTTTAAGTTTCCCTAAAATTAACATAATACACGTTATACGAAATGCTTCACTTTATTTCATATAATTCAATGTGTTAATTGATATTATAAAGCCGAACTCAGCTGAGTTCGGCTTTTTTTATGATTTTTCACGTTTAGCGATCAATATTCAATGGATACCATTGAAACCTTTTAGCTCTTCTGTTTTCTCAAAAATAAAGTCTCTACGATCTAGAATTAGACAGTTTTTATTGTGTCGTCTGATTGATCTTGTGGCTTTGCTAATATCATGGCAATCCCCTTTTCTCTAGTTCTGGACTCAAAAAGGGGGTGGCATAATAGTCTCCTCAAATTAATTTTTAGATTACTCAGCATCAGAACACTTTTATAAGTAGCAATTAATTTAAATAAGATACTGATTAATAAGGTCATTATAGTTTTCTTCATGCACATTTTCCTTACCAAACTCTTGCCCAGTTTCTTCAAAAAGGCGTCTTAAAATCACGAATTGGAGGAAGTTTTCTGCATAGATTTCTTGCCTCGGCAAATACGACAACCTCAGTGGCTGATAATATTCAGCGTTTCTCAGATTCGATTGTCCTTTCTTGTAGTGATAGCCGACAGCTTGCGTAAATAGCCGTCCAACCTGATGACGATTACCTTTAAACACGGTGTAATGTTGTAAATCACTGTTTAGCTGCTGCCATTTCCCGATGCCCACTGATTTATGAGGATTAGAAATTAAATCATTAATGATTTCTTTGTACTTTTTCTCGATTAAATGAACGCTGGGTTCGTCATACCGCCATGTCCAAGTATAGTTTTTTTCGCTCTTTTCACGATTTGAAGCATATTTTTTTGAGTTTTTGGTCGAATGTGAAAGTCGAACTAACTCAACATACTTGCCGTTGCCAAAATCGAGTTTTAAATAAGGTTTTTGCAGCGCAAATTTGAACTTTTCCTGATCTCGAAAGTAATTCTGGATCAGGTTAACCTCTTGTTGTTCCTTTTCACGATTCCAAACAATCGTTTCAGCCTCAGCGATGCGTTGTCCAGATCGGCGTGGTTTCAAGCTAATGTGGCTGACCTGCGTGTTAAATTTATGAGTATGAGGCGTAGTAATTAGCAACCAAAAATCAAAAATCGTACTGTTTACACGTTTTTGCACAATCAGGTCAGCAATCGGCTCTTTTTTAGTGTTCAGTCGGTACGAACGCTGTCTTGGAGTTAAATCCAAATGATATTTATTGGTTAATTTCTGAATCAAATGATCTATTTTCGGGAACAACAGATTGTTCTCCGCATCCACAGAAAAATGAGCATAAAAATAAGCGCCATGTCCGACTTTATCTACGATTCTTTGAGCTGTATAACGACTCATGGGGCTGTAATGAATCACTTTATTGTCACCAAGCAATATTTATAAAATTGTCATCAAACAATATTATAAAAAGGCGAGTGTAATCAAGCAATATTTATAAATAATAAAATCCTTATTTTATAAGGGTTTCATCAAAATTTAGTGGCGTAGCCACTTTTACCAATGCCGAAGGCATTGGTCGGACTTAATTGACCCAATTTGTCATTGAACAATTAAGTGGTTCCTAGGTAACGATATTTACACCTGTTTTTCTTTGTTTTATGATGCTTTTATTCATTGACTGAAGCAGTCTGACCAACTGCCTGACCATTTCGTTTTTACGATTTTGAGCAGGCAACAGCCTGCTTAAAGCCATGTTTTTTTAGATAGCGCAACGATTCAAGATTAGCCATTTTGAGTTGACCGATTGAGCGTACTACTGGAGAAATCCCGTTCGGTACGATCTGATGGGCGCTAGGGAGTTGTAATACTCCTTTTCGATCCAATCCATGCTTGCATGGGGTTGGGCGACAAGGACACGGGAGCCTATAAACAATCGAATGATTGTGAAGTGGTCGTAAGGTTAGATATAGCCTGACTAGATACAATTTTTTTTGTATTGAAACCCTGTTTTAACGATTACCGTGAGACCCTGACAGGATGTTAAGGGTCACTAATAACGGCAATGTGTTGCGGCAAATGCACTCTAAGAGGGAAGCGCAGCTCATTGGCACAACTGATGGCGTTTGAGGTAACAGCAATGTTACAGGCTAGCTGAGGAGAAATCTGGAAGCAGCGGCACCACTGAGTGAGATCATCTCAAGCAAAGTGGGTCAACGGATAGCTTAAACAGTATACATCCGGAAGCATAAACCGGAGACACGTGTAGATTAAGAGCCATACGCTCAGATTTTGTCTCAAAGTCATATCCACCAAATCTAAGGAACCGCGTGGTGGGGAAAATGGAAGCACTGACAGACAAAAGAGCATTGGCGTTCAATTGCTAAGATCGTTAGAAATAACTTGGGAATCTCCATGCTGTTAGACATTGAGTTGTCACGGCAAGGCATGGAGAGGGAGAGAGGATGAGTAGGTCGTATAAGTTATGAAAATAACGAAGTCGATGCTGTATTAAACATTGCGAACTCACCAGTGGCGTGGCTGCTAAGGGTGGTAAAGGGAGTAGTGTTGTCGAAAATCCGAGTCGGTTTTATGTTGTTATCTAAAAAAGCGAAACATAGCTAAAAATGGTTTGGTCGCCATTGTTTGTTCTGATAGGTCGGGATTGGTCTCCCGATCTAAGTCAGGACTAAGCAAACGTTAATGAAAGAAAAGAAAATACGGCAGCATAGTCTTGTGTACTGCATGATTTTTTTCATAGTTTCAATTCTAACTAATTGAATATTTAACTAATTTAGAAAAATTAGCGGGAGTCCTCGTTAAGATGAGTTTTTTCCATTCTTTAGTATAAAGAACGACGTATTGTGATAATGACTTGGGTATTTGCCTACCCATGTTCTACTCGACAAACAACGTGAACTCTACGAAAGTGAGATATGACTCCCTCGGTTGCGGCAAAACAACTAAACGAGGTGAGTTCCTAAATCTCTCTATTTTGCTTTCTAAGGCACTTTAATTTACTTCAGGTAGGTAAATCAAAAAAACACCTAAAGTAGCTAAAAACCCTTATTTTTTGCATTTAAACGGTATGTTTAACGAGTGTCTACGAGTGACACAATGAAAGTTTGCACCTAGACTCTCTGAAAAACCGTTTTTTAAATACCCACTTCAAGTTGAAAGTAGATCACATGCTTATCTTTGCGCTTAGACCGAGCGAAGCGAGAAAAAAAGCTTTATGAGCGAAGCGAATTCATTTTTGCTTTTTATTAAAGTCACAACGAGATTAGGCAAAAAATTGCCCCTCGAATCGAGCGTAAGCGAGATTCAATAGAGTTTGAGCGTAGCGAAAACATAGGGCAATTTTTTATGACTAGAGCTTTTATTAAATTTTAATGCTTTTAAATGTTTTTAGGATTTATGAAACCCTTTGTATTAAAGAGCTTCAAGCTTTATATAGCAACGTTTTCCGATCTTTATAGCAACGTTTTCCGATCTTTATAGCAACGTTTTCCGATCTTTATAGCAACGTTTTCCGATCTTTTGACAACATTGATAATTTATGTTGTTATATGTTCAGTAAATATTTATCTATTTTTATATGAAAAACAAAATCGTTGTAAAAGACAACGCTCTAATTAATGCCAGTTACAATCTCGATGTAACTGAACAACGTCTTATCCTATTAGCGATTGCTGAAGCTCGTGAATCACAAACAGGCATTACTACAGATAATGAGCTAATCGTACATGCTTCTAGCTACATAAATACATTTGAAGTGGAAAGACATACAGCTTATGAAAGTTTAAAAGAAGCGTGTCTTTCTCTTTTTGGCCGTCAATTTAGTTATCAATTTGATAATGAACATGGGAACTTAGAAAAAGCTCACTCTCGTTGGGTAAGCAAAATCAGTTATGTAGAAAATGAAGCTATTGTTAAATTAATTTTTGCTCCAGATATTATTCCTTTAATAACCCGTTTAGAAGAATGCTTTACAAGCTATGACTTAAAACAAATTGCAAAATTAACCAGTCGTTATGCTATTCGTCTCTACGAATTACTTATTTCATGGCGTAGTGTGGGTAAAACAAGAATTTACGGGATACAAGAATTTCGCTCATTACTTGGAATAGAGGGAAATGAATATACCCGTACAGAAGCTTTTAAAAGACGTGTTTTAGAAGTAGCTATTTCCCAAATCACAGAATTTACAGATATTAATGTAAAATATGAACAACATAAAAAAGGCAAATCTATCATTGGATTTAGTTTTTCTTTCAAGCAAAAGAAAGAAAAAAGTCTTCCTAAACTAACTGCAAAACAAGTCCAATATTTCTCAAATTTATTAGCTCACGATCCTTCGTTTGCTTCAAGGAATAGTAAAGCTGGTGAAAGCTACCCTGATTTTCAAAAAAGGATAGCAGATGAATTCTTACTTCCTCAAAATATTCAACTGCATCTCGAAGACCTAAAAAGAGTCGGTTTAAAAATATAGATATTACAATTGGTTATGAAAAAATATATCACATTATAGCAACACCTTCCGATCACACTTGAATAACTTACGTAAGTTACATAACTTATTATTTTCTGTTTAAATAATCCTCGATAGATTGGTTGTTTTTAATAATTTTTTTTTAAATCATCCTAAAATTTATTTTTTTAATAAAAAAAGGGCTATTTTTTTTCATTTTTAAATTATGGTAGTTGAACATATACCACATTATAGCAACAATTTCCGATCACATAAGTAGTTGTATTTATTTAAAAAATAAAAAATTTATTGATCTTAAATAAAACAATATTATATATTTAACTTAAATAAGTTACATAAGTTAAATAACAATGATTATTTTAGTTGGTGGTGAAAAAGGTGGCTCAGGGAAAAGCTGTCTTGCACAGAACTTAGCAGTATACCTTCAGAAAAAAGGTAGAGACATTCTACTTTTAGATGCAGATCCTCAAGGTACAACAACAGACTGGATTAAAGAACGGGATGAAAACTCTAATCTAAAAAATATTCCATCAGTTCAAGCAGCAGGTAATATTCGACAGGTTTTAGACGATCTATCTCGACGTTATCAAGACATTATTATTGATGCTGGTGGTCAAGACTCAGAAGCTCTACGCTCGGCAATGACTATTGCAACACATATGCTTTTACCATTTCGCCCTAAACGTCGTGACTTAAAAACTTTAATTCACGTTGAACAGCTTATTAAATTAGCTAAAGCAGTTAACCCTAATTTAATTACTAGGGCCGTGATTACTCAATGCCCAACATTACCTAGTCAAGTACAGCGAATTCTTGATGCAAAAGATGCATGCGAGTCTTTTGGCTTATCTCCATTGAATCAATTCACAACAAACCGCAACGTATATGACGATGCCGATGAAAATGGACTTTCTGTCTTTGAAGTTGATACAGATAAAAAAGCAATCATTGAAATAGAGCAACTTGCTTTAGAGTTTTTAGGAGAGCTTTAAATGGCACTTAAAGGTTTAACAAAATCAGCTCAAGAATCTAAATCTACAGACCAAAAAATTGAGGATTTCATAAGTGGGTCCACAAAGCGCGTAAAAAAATTAGAGTGTTCACAACAAGTATATCGTCGATTTACGTTTTCACTAACAGAAGAAGTGAGCAAAGAAATTGATGATCTATTGATAGATTCTAGAGTAGCTAAAGCAAATCGTTCTGTCATTTTAAAAGCAGCTTTACACCAATTACAGAAACTATCGAAAGAAGACCTACAACAAGCTGTATTAAGTGAAGTTAAATAATATGCACAACTTACGTAAGTTACTTAACTTGCATAAAATTTAAACCTAATAATTAATTTGATTGTTTACAGTGGCTAACGAACAGAGTCTAAAAAAGGTGAATAAATCGGCATATTGCGTGAATGATCCACTAAAAAGCCCAGTTTGAACAAACTGGGCTTTTTAGTGGATCGCAATGTCTTGATTTAATTCAATTTACAGAGCGCATTTCGTATAACGTGTATTATGTTAATTTTAGAGTAACTACAAAATTTCTAAAAATTCGGTGACTATTCAATTTTTGCTTTATTTATGTAATACAATTTATCTTCTTATATTTGTAAATATAATTATTTCAGTGAAATTCTTATGCTTAAAAAAATTACATTACTGTTAGTTACTATAATTTCTATTTCTGCCCATGCTGATTTTAGATTTCAATGGCAAAACGTCCCTGCTCCTAACTTTGATATAGCTGGCATAAATCAAGCTTATGCACAGAATAATCAGCAAATGAGTCAAGGTATTGATCAAGTGGCTAATGCTTATAATCAATATGCAGCTCAAAAACAAAAACAGAAACAGCTTCAAGAATATCAAGATGCATTACATGCAGCATTCGTACATGAAATTAGTCAAGCAGGCGGCCTCATTGAACGTAACGGTGATAATATTAATGTTAGCCATCCTGACGGTTCTCGTATGTTCTGTTATAAAAGAATTTCGAGAGAAACTTGCCAGATACTCAACTAATGCTCATCACAATTGAATTCCATAACCACGGCTGTAATATGGGATGATAAAATTTAGAATAACTAGCCTATTTAACATAATGGCGGTTATACGAAACGAGAGCAGTAGCTCTCGTTTTTTAATGTGGAAACTGCTAGAATAATTGTACGCCATTGACGTACACAGAATCTATGTTATTCATTGAAACCAGTATCTTTACCAAGCAAATCAAAGACCTTGTATCTGATGAGGAATATCGTCAACTTCAACAAGATCTATTGGTTCAGCCAGATAAAGGTGACTTAATCAAGAATGGCGGTGGCATTCGAAAAGTACGTTGTGCTCAAGGGAATAAAGGCAAAAGTGGCGGTATCAGAGTAATTTACTATTGGGTAAATGAGGAGATCAAATCTTTTTCTTGGTGGCTTATCCAAAATCTGTAAAAGATAATCTAACGGATAAAGAAACCGCCATTCTGCGCCAACTCGTGAAGGAGCAATTTCATGGATAACAACTTATTTGATGACTTAGTTGCTTCGATTAAAGAAGCAGGAGCAATCAAGCGCAAAGAGATCCAACCTAGTCGAACGACGGAACTTGAATTACCAGATATTAAGGAAGTACGAGAAAAAACTGGTTTAAGTCAAAGCGAATTTGCAGCACGTCTCCACATTAGCCATCGTACTCTGCAAAACTGGGAACAAGGCCGACGCTATCCAACAGGACCAGCAGCAACATTGATTCGAATTTTAGATGCACATCCTAGTCTTATTTAAAAAAAAATGCATTAAAAATGGGAGCTTAGCTCCCATTTTTTGTGTTATTCACCAATTAAAATGTCTATGCGATAAACCATTTAAAATGTCCTGTTTTTAACTACAAGAGTCAAGCACAGGATTTAAATTTCTTTGTTCAATAACAACTTTCTGAGCTTTACGACTCGGC
>NZ_VPAN01000004.1:0-136269 GCF_013419225.1 Acinetobacter sp. YH12097
TTGTTCCATTTTAGAGATTTGTTTAAGATAAGATATAACTCATTGAGATGTGTCATAGTATTCGTCGTTAGAAAACAATTATTGTGACATTATTTCAATGAGTTATCTATTTTTGTCGTGTACAGAGGAATTTTTTAAAAGATTGGCTGAGGTGCTTATTTTAACTAATTTTTTTATTTCTGATAAACAACGTTTACGGGCCTGATTTAGTAAAGACTGCATATCTGGACTAACCTGTTGATCTACATTGATCGATCTGCTTCGGCTGCTCCCAACAACACGCTGGGGAAAAATGCCGCTACGTTGGTATCTGGATTTGGATTGGTTTCTACGTATTCAGCAATACATTCATATTGATAACCACCCGGTGCCAAGGGTATTGCAGCTTTAAGATTCAATTCAAGCGCATCTTTTTGTCCCTGAGCTGCAACCGCAATAGCAGCTGCACCACCTTGACTATGCCCCCATCACCATCCAGTCTTTATTAAATTGCTTCGGCTTCCAAGAATGCAGTGCATGTACAGAATCCACCAAATTATAAACTTAACTGACTACATTCATATAAGGGTGCTGTTTTGGCTTACCTAGTCCTTGATAATCTGTTGTAACCACTACATAGCCATGCCTCAAACAACTGTCGATTGCACCATCTATGACTAGTTGCAAACTATACACAGGCCCATTGTATAATCACTTGAAGGAGCACTTGTATCAGCCACACAGTCGTGCCATGTGCTCATGCCAATACGGTCCAGTCTTGTTTAAGTACTTATCCTTTTGGGAGTAAAATATACCCCGAGGTCAAATGGGTTCGCCATTAACCCCCTCGACTACGATATGCGATCACGTAAGGTTGCCTAGTATGTTGATATGATGTAGGAATCGATTCACGCTGGAGTGACAACACCTGACCTGACAACAATAAAGATAGGTGTGCCAACTAGCATCACCCCATAAAACATTAAAACAAAATATATAAATAATATAAATTCAATAACTTAATCAATAGAATTAACCATTCGTTCAAAACTATATTTCCATTTGTCAAAAGCTAAATAAAGTTTTAGAGTAAATGAGTAGATAAAGACTCTTAAGCTTTCAATCACAACAGTTTTATGATATCTCGTCGATTTATTGCTGCCTAAAAATTTTTTACAATAAGAGAAAAACTGTTGTCACATTGTCACTTTAAAATGAATTAACAAAACGGTTAATGTCATGTGCTGTTGAGCGTGTTATCAATTGATAAGGTTATAACTCCCAACTTTAATACATGATTATAATAATGGAGATACTCAATGAGCGACGACGTTAAAAAATGTCCTGTCACCCACCTAACAACTGATGCTGGTGCTCCTGTTGTAGATAATCAGAACAGTATGACGGCAGGTGCACGTGGTCCTTTGCTTGCCCAAGACCTATGGCTTAATGAAAAACTCGGTAATTTCGTTCGCGAAGTGATTCCAGAGCGTCGTATGCACGCCAAAGGTTCTGGTGCCTTCGGTACGTTTACCGTAACTAACGATATTACCCAATATACTCGTGCTAAAATTTTCTCAGAAGTTGGTAAAAAAACTGAACTTTTTGCTCGTTTCTCTACCGTAGCGGGTGAGCGTGGTGCTGCAGATGCAGAACGCGATATTCGTGGTTTTGCCCTTAAATTCTATACTGAAGAAGGTAACTGGGATTTAGTTGGTAATAACACCCCTGTCTTCTTCCTACGTGATGCTCGTAAATTCCCTGACTTAAACAAAGCAGTAAAACGTGATCCGAAAACCAATAAGCGTAGTGCAACTAATAACTGGGATTTTTGGACTTTACTTCCTGAAGCTCTACACCAAGTTACTATTGTGATGTCTGACCGCGGTATTCCAGATGGTTACCGTCATATGCATGGTTTTGGTAGCCATACTTTCAGTTTTATTAATGCCAATAATGAACGCTTCTGGGTTAAATTCCACATGCGCACTCAACAAGGCATTAAAAACTTAACCGATGCTGAAGCTGAAGCGATTATTGCCAAAGACCGTGAAAGCTCACAAACAGATCTGTTCAATGCAATTGAACGCGGCGATTTTCCAAAATGGAAAATGTACGTTCAAATTATGCCTGAACTTGATGCAGAAAAAGTACCTTATCACCCATTTGATTTAACCAAAGTATGGCCTAAAGGCGACTATCCGTTGATTGAAGTGGGTGAATTCGAACTCAACCGTAATCCTGAAAACTATTTCCAAGATGTTGAACAAGCCGCTTTCGCACCAAGTAACTTGGTGCCGGGTATTAGCTTCTCACCTGACCGTATGCTGCAAGCGCGTTTATTCAACTATGCTGATGCTGCACGTTATCGCGTGGGTGTAAACCATTACCAAATTCCTGTAAATGCACCACGTTGCCCTGTTCATTCCAACCGTCGTGATGGACAAGGCCGTATGGATGGTAACTATGGTTCAACACCGCATTATGAACCAAACAGCTTCAGCCAATGGCAAGAGCAACCACAATACAAAGAACCACCATTGAAAATTACTGGTGATGCTGACTTGTGGGATTATCGTGAAGATGACAGCGACTATTTCAGTCAACCACGTGCATTATTCAACTTAATGAATGATGAACAAAAACAAGCATTGTTTAATAACACTGCTGGCGCAATGGGCGATGCACTCGACTTCATCAAATACCGTCATATCCGTAACTGTTACGCATGTGATCCAGCTTATGGTGAAGGTGTTGCAAAAGCATTAGGCTTAACTGTAGCGGATGCGCAAGCTGCTCGTGCAACTGATCCAGCTCAAGGTAATCCTGGCTTGCTTTAAGTTTTATCTTTGAATAAAAAACCACCTTTTAAGGTGGTTTTTTCTTGGCATTAAATATTCCAATTACCTTCTAATTAATCCTTAAACAATCAGTTTTTTGCCTTCATGCATGGTCAAAAATGGATTCATTAACTTTGATGTTTTACGCATTGCATGATGTAAGTCATGCTCCGGCTGATCTCTAGCTTCATCGGTCAACTGAAAAGTCCGATAATGCATTGCCAATGAACATTTAGACTGTAAGTCTTTATGCGCTTGAAAAGCCTCTTCGGGATTCATATGCAAATATTTCATTAAACGACGTGGCTCATAAGCTCCAATCGGTAATAACGCTACTCGGGGTGCACCTAAGCGTGTATGGATTTGTTTGAAATGAGCGGCATAGCCCGTATCTCCAGCAAAGAAGAAATGTCCTGTACTATGCACGATGGAAAAACCTCCCCATAAGGCATGATTTTGATCTCGCCAACCACGACCTGAACCATGCTGTGCAGGCGTATAAACGATGCGTAAATCTTCAAACATTTCCGATTGCCACCAATCAAGTTCAATGACATTGAAATGTGTGGGTAAATAATAAGCGTTGCCTAAACCGGTATAAATCGGCATAGCAAATTGTTCATGCAACCAATTCAAGGTTGCTAAATCCATATGATCATAATGATTATGGCTCAGTAAAACCCCATGAATGGTGGGTAATTCTTCTAAGGCAATGCCTGCAGGACAAGCACGTCGTGGTCCAGTCCCTTGACGTGGTCCTGCATACTCCGCCCATACAGGATCGGTCAAAAAATTATATGGCCCAATTTGAATTAGCACCGTAGCATGCCCAACAAACCATACCAACCAATCATCCATTTTAGCCAAAGGTCGATTTTGCGGAATGCTACGCGAAGAAGCAAAAAACTGTTGGTATTCTTGCTCACGATCTACTTTCCATGTATCGCTTTTACGCGTCATGATCCATTTCAGCATATCTTTACGCGTAAACGCATCTGGATTTCGAATGGTATTAAAAAAATTTTCCCCATTAAAATGGTCAGTTGCCAGATAATCAAATACAGGCTTCGTCCACGTATGTTTCATACAGCTTTTAGTACTGATTTGAAACTGTGCTGATTGAGTTTTTTGATTCATGTGTATTTAAAATTCATTCACTATGCTGACAAACCTTGCAAAGTATTTAACCTCGCAGACCTATTGATCAAGACGACCTTTCATGCGCTCAAGCCAAACCTTCCGAGATTGAGGCTTGACAAAGAGTGCCACAATTTCAGGATGAAGCTGTTTAATTTGTGCTTCAATTCTGTTGACACAAGCTTCTATATCATCTGACGTTAAATTATCTTTAAATTCAAGACTCAAAGATGCCAAAACTTGATGTGCACCCATCTGCTCTGTTAACACCCCATTGGCAGAATGCACTGCTGGATCTTGCTCTGCAACCATCAAGACATTATGCCTCAATTGTGGGTCAGCAGTTTCTCCCATGAGCAATCCTTTAGTCTCACGTGCAAGTAAGATCGCTGAAATAGCGAGCACCACACCAATTAGAATTGATGCCAGACCATCAAGCATTGGCATATTCAGCGCGTGTGATAAATAGATACCGATCAGGGCAATAAACAGACCAATCAGCGCTGCTGAATCTTCAAATAACACGGTAAATGTCGTCGGATCTTTACTGCGTCGAAATGCTTCAAAATAGCCCTGTTTCCCTTTGATTTTACGAAATGCTTTCAATGCCACAAACCAAGAGGTCCCTTCACACAAAATCGCAATACCTAATACGATATAGTTAATCATCGGATTTTGCATTTCTTCGGGGTGATAAATATGACTAATCCCTTGATAAATCGACACGATCGCACCCAAAGCAAAGACCATCAACGCCACAATAAAAGCCCAAAAATACAGCTCTCGCCCATAGCCAAACGGATGGCGTGCATTTGCTGGCTGCTGCGATTTTTTCATACCGTAGAGCAGTAAGATTTCATTTAAAGTATCAACCACAGAGTGAATAGCTTCACTCAACATGGCAGAACTATTCGTGATATAGGCAGCGACAAACTTCACCAGTGCAATCGCTAAATTGCCGAAGAGCGCTGCATATACCACGATTTTGTTAGATTCAGACATTTAAAATTGTCCTAAATTTATTTTTATCAAACAGATCTATTTGATTTTATAGCTCATTCCATAGTACTCAAACTGACTGTAGCTGTTGTTTGTTATTTTGTTGTTTTTACACCAACTGTCGATTGTTTCGACAATGCCATCATATTCCATGTGAAACACGCTCTTTAGCGCAAAGGTATAGAACAAAAAAGGAAGCCGCAGCTTCCTTATAATTCTCTAGATGTACGAGGTTCAACGTACTTTATTAAAATACTGCTCGCGCCACTCTTTCCAAAAGTACATCACAATACCAAACATCACGACGACGATTCCAACAAAGGCATTGGAGCTAATATGTTCACTGTTCAACGTAGCTCCCAAAACCAATGCTATGACAGGTGTCATCACATTACTGAGTGACACCGTTGATGCGGCCAAACGTCTTATAAGCCAGAAGTAACACAGCATTGCCACAATGGATGACATGATCATGGTAAAGACAAATCCAATCATCGCACGGCCACTTGGCAATTCGGTTGGAAAATGCTGCCAAATAAATGGAATAATGAGCATCGATCCTAAAGCAGAAACAATCAGGGAACCGGTTGCCTGTGACATCGGCTTTAACGGTGCATTAATCTGCTTCACCCAAAAAATCGAACTAATATACGACACCATGCTGATTAGCATCAGTACAACGCCAATTGGATTGACTTTGCTATCAGCAGAATCTGCAAAGACAAAAGTTAGACCTCCCACTGCAACCGCCATGCCCAACCACTGCAAAGCGACCAATTTATGTGTTTTTAAAATTACATGCCCAATCAAACCGGCAATTAAGGGTGAAAAACCAAAAATCAGTGCCATTAAACCAGAGGTGAGATAATTGGCTGCCAGATAAATAAACAACTGTGCGCCAATCAAATTCAAACTCCCTGCCACATAACTTTTTAATGAGGTTTCATCAAACGGCAAAGGATCACGCATCAATTTCAATAGAAACAGCGCAATAATAGATGCGCCGAAGTAACGGATAATCAACACCCACATCGGATGTATTTCCTGCACACTCCACACAATCGCGAGCGGCGTCGTCGCCCAAATCAGTACCAAAAGAGCATATATACTTGCCGTCAGCGGCAGTGAAGATTTCATTTCATTCTCAAATTTGATTGTTCTAACGACTTAACCTGAAACCCACTATTCAGATCTGGAACTACTCGTAAGACCATTAACTAATAAAGTTTAAGACCAATTATTGTTCTCCCCTTTATCAACTAAATTGGAGGCGGTATGAATGCCACCCGATCGTTTGGGGTATAAGGACTTCTCTTCAAACGATCAATAATCTCCCCTAACCACTCTTAAAAAAAAGAGGAGGGAAACATCTAAACGAAATCCATTCTTCACAAAGACTACTCCCTCCTTTGAAAAAGGAGGGCTGGGGAGGATTAAAACCGTTGAATAGATATACATAAGCTAAAACTATATACATGGACTACAAAATAGCTTTATAAGTGCGATGCTAAAACTAAAGACATAAAAAAACAGACCTACGTTACCGCAAGTCTGCTCATCTTAGACATTCAGCTTACTTTACAAGTTTACGTAAATCTTGGCTTAAATCTAAATATTTATCTGCTTCAAACGCTGCATTCTTGCTGATCAGCTTTTTCAGGTGACGCATTTCTTTTGCCGCATTTACCGTAATACCGCCGACAATAACGCCATCAGTCACACCAAACATCACGAATGATGATTCAGCGCGAAGCTCTGGATTGATTTCACCACGAACTTGCCATTCAGCAGCCGCCATGTCACCTACGAACTGATAATTGATGTCCAACTGATCTGTCCAGAACCATGCCGGGTTAGGTGTCGGATGCTCAACGCCCATCACATGACGTGCAAAGATCCCTGCTTGCAGGTTGGCATTTTCCCAAGTTTCGACACGACGGTGGTTACCGCAATTACGAAGTTGAGTTGCCACATCACCTGCTGCATAGATGTCTGCATTTGAAGTCTGGCAGTTTTCATTTACTTTAATCGCGAAATCAACATCCAGGCCAGCTTCTACAGCCAATTGTGCATTTGGCACGATACCAATACCATAAACTACAGCATCAGCGCGAAGTTCTTCACCACCCTCAAGGGTAATCACCACTTCTTCACCATCCAGTTTGCAATCTGCAATTTTGGTTTCCAGACGAACGTCGATCCCTGCCAAACGTTGTTGTTCAAGCAGGAATTCGCTCAGGATACGAGGTGAACAGCGGCCCATCACCATAGGACCCATTTCGATCACAGTTACCTGGCACTCTTTGAAACGTGCTGAAGAAGCAAGCTCAAGACCAATCACACCACCGCCGATCAATACAATACGGCGACCCGCTTGTAATACAGGCACCAATGCTTGTGAATCTTCTAGGTTACGTAGCGTATAAACATGTTTACCCAGCGCATCGAAATTCGGTAAACGGCGTGCTGCACCACCGGTTGCTAGAAGCAACTTGTCAAATGCAACAATTTCGCCATTTTTCAGTTCAACTGTTTTTGCATCGCTATGGATTTTCACAACGCCATTGCCACGAATATGTTCAACACCGAGTTCTGCCAATTTTTCTTCTGACAGAATTTCGATTTTGGTCTCTTCAGGTTTTAGAATTACGTCTTTAGACAAAGGCGGACGTTCATAAGGAAGATGTGTTTCATCACCCACCAAAATGATTTTGCCTTCATACTTGTTCGCACGGAGTTCTAAAATGGCGCTAGCACCAGCTTGACCAGCTCCAACAATAACGATGGTTTCGATACCATTTTGGCTCATGGGTTTGTTCCTTATTTCAATTCTGCAGATACGATGCCGAAGCCCGCAATCCACTCACTAATGTCTTCGTAGCAATGTGTTGTCATGTCGTATTCGCCCACTTCATGTAGTGCAGCAAAAGCAGCCATCCAAGAACGAACTTCTTGACCACCACGACCGCCTTCAACACGAATTTCAGCTTCAGTCATCGCTTCAATGGCAGCAAAGTCAGCTTTGGCGAAAGTATCAAGCAATGCACGATCCCATTCTGGGTTTAAAGGCACTGCGACAGAAGTATCACCCGCTGCGAGTTTTTGACCGACAGCAATGATTTTGCCTTGACGTGTATTACGTGCCTCTTCAGTTGGATTACGACCTGCAATCAGGAACTCTTCCACTTCTGGTGGAACTAAACCCATTTGCGGCGTTGGTGGATCATGAGACAAACCACCTGTACCCAAAACAAGTACACTTTCATTCTCTAAGTTCAATGATTTAATGAACTGACCGACTGCACGACCCAAAGCGACTGTACGCTTGGTTGTTGGCATCGGTGCAGCTGCACCATTGATAAAAATTGGAATCGTTGGATAACGATCAAGCTTGCCACCACAAAGGAAATGTAATGGTTGAGTCACACCGTGGTCTGCCTGCATACGATAAGAGTATGCAACATCGACACCTTCATCCAATACGCGACGAACCAGACTGATTGCTGTTTCTTCAGGCACATTAATGTGGTCATTGTCTTTACCATAATCCCAATCACCTGCTGCTTTGGCACGAATACCGACGCAGAAAGATGGCATGAGGTCATAGAAGAAACCATTGAAATGGTCTGGACCAAAAGTAATGATCAATGTTGGATTATAGTCTTCAACTTCTTTAGCAAGTTTGGCAAAAGTTTCGCGAACTTTTTCCTCTTTGTATTTCTCTTGCGGAGAAGCGAATTCCATTAGGGGACTGTGCGATGCACAAATAAGTTTAACGGCCATGGGTGACTCCTAAACGGAAGGCAGCCAAGACGGCTGCCGAGTAAGTCCTTTACGTATTTGGCGAATTAAATCTCGTCAAAGAAGCCAGCACGTGGTTGACGTAAACCACGGATACCCAGACCACATTCAGCATTAATTAAAACACCAGTTAATGGGCGGTTGTTTTGACGAGAAGCCAATAACACGTATGAACCAGTCATATCTTCAGGTTCGGGTAAGAAATTGAGCGGCATGCCGCGTGCAATCTTCTCAGGATCACGTGCATCGAGTAGACCGAGGTTTTCTTGGCCTAAAGAAGCAGCGCCTTTGATGTTGACATTCATACCCGACGGAGCAACAGCGTTCACTCGTACTTTAGGCGCAAGCTCGTAGGCTAATTCTTTCATGATCCCAACGCCAGCATGCTTAGACGCTGTGTATACAGGGCCTCCGCCTGCCGAATACAGTGCTGAGTTAGACAAAGTAAATATGATAGAACCTTCCGAAGCTATCAATGCATCAAGTGCAGCTTTGGCACCTAAGATGAGAGATTTGGTGTTAATACCCATAATCTCATCAAAAGCTTTCTCCAGCTGTTCACCCGATGTATTGACGATATCTGCGTAATGATCCCAGATACCTGCGTTTCCGACGAAACAGTCAAGTTTGCCATAATGTTCTACAGTTGCTTGAACTGCACGAACATTATCCTCATAGCTGGCTACATCTCCTGCGATCGCAAGCACGCGGTCACCAAAATGTTCTTTCAATGCATCAACTTTCGATTGAGAACGTTGAAGAACAGCAACTTGTGCACCTTCTTCTAAGAAACGTTCAACCAATGCCCAGCCTAAGCCTGAACCACCACCGGTAATAAGTGCAACTTCGCCTTGTAGCCAACCCATGATTACTCTCCTGCCATCTCTACGTATAAAGCACCATCTTCAACAATCACAGGGAATGTCTTGATAGGATCTGTTGCTGGTAAGCATAATGCTTGACCAGTTTTCAAACAGAATCGAGCCGAATGAAGTGGACATTCAACAGTGCCATCATCTTCAAGGTAACCTTCAGACATTGAAGCATTACCATGTGAACAACGGTCGTTCATCGCGAAAAATTCGCCATTGTTGTTGAATACTGCAAGCGCATCGATACCATTCACGCCGCAATCTACTTTCAATGCTTCGCCTTCGTCTAATTCGTCAACTTGGCAAACAAAAATCTTATTCATTAGAAGAACACGCTCAGGTTATGTGAGTTGTAAGTCACCTGATCAAGGGTAATCTTACGGTTGAAGATTTCGAAACCTTGCTCAGTGTCGACTTTGCGGATCTTGTCGTGACGCTTACCACAGTAGACTGTTACATCTTTCTCTTTCTGGGTACGGTACAACAAGTACGTTACGTAAACGTCGTATTCGCCTTCAACTTCAGTCGCTTCAACAATCACATTTGAAACCATGTGTGTTGTACGTGAAGGAGGTTCTTCAGCCCAAGCCATACCTGTCTCTAAACGAGCTACACGGCGTTCCAACAAATCTTTAGTATCGTTAAATACCCAAGTTGTTGGCGGCTCAATCGAACGACGACGGTCACGTGTTTGCGCGTTTGGTGTTGTGCGTAACGTATAAGAAATATCTTCAGCTAATACAGCTAACCAATCGCGGAACTTCCAATCGTCAAGCAATTTTGCTTCACGATAAAGAAACTGACTAATTTGGTGATGGAGTTCTAAACTAATTTGACTCATTTCATAAGCTCCTTCTCATATTCGTCAGCCGCAGCTTCAACGTCTTCCCATTTTTCATGAATCAATAGGTCAGCCCAACGACGGTACATACCACGTGCAGCTGTTTCTGAGAAAATGTAGTTGGTGATACCAGGGATACCATCTTCACGTACTTTCTCGTTACCTTTACCCATTTCCATAATTAATTTGTTTTGACGGGCTTTATAACCACGTAAAACTTTTTGAATTTCAATCCAGTTCTCAGAGTCATCTTGCTCAAGGAAACCAGCAGGACCGAATGCACGTGTTGCAGAACGTTCGAATGCTTCTTTCACTTCTTGAGATGCTTCAGCGTCTGCAATACAGAATGCCCACACTTCAGTTTTGTTTGGACCACGTGGGTGCCATACACGAAGCGTTGCAGTACCGTTCAACCAAGACAATGTTGGGAACATGGTGTTATGACCAGCAAGACGAAGTGCACGTACTTCACCAAGGCGCTCTTTCACTTCATCAAATGTTTCACGGAAGTAGTTCGCCACTTCACCATCTACCCAAACGTTTGCATCTGGTTTTTCAGTAAAGAAGAAGCCTGAACCATGACCGCGTGAACCATATTGAATCGCGTCTTTCGCAGTTTCCCAAACAGGACGAGCAGTTTGTGCAGCACCTAATTTCTTAGATGATTCGTCATCTGGTTTTGCACCCAATACTTGGATTGCAGATGCGTGAGAGAACAATGCGTGATATTGGTCAGATGCGAACTGTTCAGCTGCAAATTTCCAGTTACACTCGATTTCCCACTTGTGTACACCACCGATAATTTCTGTACCACCTGGACGACGGTCAAGAACACCATCTAAGTACCAAGCGATATCGCCCATGTATTCTTCTAGGTCAGGTGTAGTTTCATCCCAACAAGCGAATACTAAGCCTTTGTATGATTTAACACGGTTAACTTCAACAAGACCCCATTTCTCTTTGCAAGCACCGTGCGGGAACGCGCGGTCTTCAAGTGGAATATCTTTTAAAGAACCGTCAATGCCGTAAGACCAGCCGTGGTACGGGCAAGTAAATGCACGTGTATTACCACAGTCTGCGAAACTCACACGCATAGAGCGGTGACGACATTGGTTTAAGAATGCTTTGATTGAGCCATCTTTTTGACGTGCCACGATGATTGGATCTTCACCCATATAGGTATTGAAGAAATCGCCGGCTTTAGGAATTTGGCTCTCATGGCATAGGAATAACCATGTACGACCGAACACACGTTCTAATTCAAGTTCGTAAATGTCTGGATCGGTATAGATAGATGGCGTGATACGTCCATTTTGTGCATCGACTAAAGCATCGATTTCGCGCACATCAATTTTTCCACTCATGAAAAGCTCTCCTGTGACCATAAGGCACAAAGTAATAGACTCAACTTTTCAACGATGATGGATTTTAGAGCGATATTCGGGAAATATTTATTTTGTTTTAATTAAGAGATTTTATGGATTATTACGGTAGATTTTTTTTATGGCATTTTTTTTAAATTGCCGAGAACACCATTTATTTCGTGAATGGTAAAATAATCCTCACGCAATAGTTGTTTATAGATTATACTGAACGGACTTCTAAGTAAGACATTTTTTGGATTACTCCACGGGTTGATTATATGGAATTACGACACTTACGCTACTTTATTACTGTCGCTGAAGAACTCAATTTCAGTAAAGCTGCGTTAAAACTTTATACTGCTCAACCTTCTTTAAGCCAACAAATTAAAGATCTTGAAGAAGATGTCGGCGTAAAACTGTTGCACCGTACTAAACGTAAAGTTGAGCTCACAGAAGAAGGTGCCGTATTTCTAGAACAAGCACGTTTAACCTTGGCACAAGCAGACAAAGCTGTCGCTATGGCACGTCAGGTTTCACAAGCCAAACAGCAGATGCTGCGTATTGGTTTTGTCCCTGTCGCAGAGATGAAAATCTTCCCTTATGTACTGCCAAATTTACGTGTTCAGAACCCAGAACTCAAGATTGAATTACTCAGTTTAAATAACCGCGATCAGATGAAATTGCTGCAAAAAGGTGAACTAGATATCACTTTTACCCGCAATAACTTCCACAGCGACGAAATTGAAAGTCAGTTTGTACTGCGTGAACCGCTAATCTTTATTTTACCCAAAGATCACCCTTTAGCGAAGTACGAACGTATTCCTGTTAAAGCATTGAATGGGATTGATTTTATCATTCCTGCACGTGAACAATCTGGCACGTTGCATGAAGCTATTTTGGACTTTGCTTCGACCCATGGTATTCAATTTAATATCGTGCAAAAAGCCGACAATATCCTGTTTAACATTAACTCCATCGGCATGGGCTTAGGCTGCACGATCCTACCGGGATACATCGCGCCATTGACCATGAACAATACGGTGATTCGTCCTTTAGATGTCGAATTACCGTATCTAGACTTGTATGTAAGTTACCGAAAAACGGCGAGTTCTGTGGCTGTAGATAAATTCCTTGAACTGCTAACCAAAGTTTTTTATCTCGATATCAATCGCGAACAGCGTTAATTTTCGCCAAGTCATAATTTATAGATATAGCACCATTATTTTTGAAATAAATAATGGTGCTTTTTTTATGGCTAAAAAGTCGCTTTTTTAATCGTTTAAATGTTTTAATCGACGCATTTTATCTATCATGCATATCGACTTGATGGAAAATAACTTATAAATTTTAGTTTAGATATTGATAAAAATTGCTAAGAATAGCCGATTTACAACTTAAGTCTAATAAATAATTCCCCTTCCCCAACCATTTAGATGAGCTTATTTTATGCCTTTTTACTGATTTAGACCGTACACTGTCGACCCATTAATGAGAATAATACTCATTTAAAGTATTTCTTTCAAAAGATTTATATAAAAAAAAGGATGGCAAAACCATCCTTTTTTTGAATTTCATGTCAGTGACAAGAAATTACACACCACGCGCTTTTAAATAATCTTTAATCACGGTGTTGAATTCTTCTGCTTTTTCAACTTGTGACCAGTGACCACATTGGCTAAAGATATGCGCATCCGCATTTGGAACTGTGTTCAAAATATCCCACGTACGAGATACTGGAATCACCACGTCTTGTACACCGTGAATCAACAATACTGGCACAGTAATGTCTTTCATTTTTTCAAAGTCGAGTGGGAATTCGAAACGGTCACGGTCGCGTGCGCCAACAACATCCATCAAACGATTTGATGCATAGTCATTTGCAGCAGAAGCGAAACGTACTTTTACCAATTCGTCTGTGATCAAGTCTTTGTTTACAACAAACATAGACAAGGTTTTCTTGATGCCTTCTTCGGTTAATACAGGGTTTGCATGTGCTTTAAGTGCTGCAGTTTGTTTAGCACCGCCTGTACCCATAGACACGATACCCAATACACGTTCTGGATAGTCCAAAGCCATTTGGAATGCTAACCAGCCACCGAGTGAGTTACCCACTAACCAAGTTTTTTCAATACCTAGGGCATCTAACGTACGTACAGCGTGATCAACCCAAGCACGGATACCATAAGCAGTATTCGGTGCAACAACAGTTTGACCATAGCCAATCGTATCGATAGCGATACAACGAGCTTGTTCACCAATTTGTGGAAGGTTTAACCACCAGTTTGCCGCAGCAGATACACCTGTACCTGAACCGTGTAAAAATAGAATTGGTGTGCCTTCACCCACTTCGTGGTAATGCGTTAATTCGCCTTCAGCAGTTTCAATCCATTTATCTTCTAAACCAAAGAATGAATCAGTTGTATAGTCAGGAATCTGAACAGTGCTCATACATGCTCCTCGTATTGCGTAGAGCTTATGTTTCAATCCATAACGGATTTAAACACAAGGGGGACTCTTTTGGATTTTGTGGTTTTTACAGTCTCATATTACCTGTTCAGCCACTGCTAACTGATACATATTTACGATCATAAACAACAAATAGACTATAATTTAAGTTATTGTTTTTAAATACATAACTCAAAAATATATCCATAAAATCTTTGAGGTATTTCTTTTTTAAATAAACCAGCGAATAAAAAGGGAAGCAATGAATCCACTTCCCTCTTTTTTATCCTGAGAAATTAGAACTTATAGGTATAAGTTGTCGCGACACGGTACTCTTGCAAGTCAGATTTGTAATCGAAATCGGCATCGATATACATTGCCTGGAAGCCTAAGCCCTTCAACTTACCTTCAGGCACGGTGTAGTTCACGATTAAGTTAAGCTCATCAGATTTTTGATCTTTCAGGATG
The DNA here is from genome assembly GCF_013419225.1 of Acinetobacter sp. YH12097. Classification (NCBI taxonomy): domain Bacteria; kingdom Pseudomonadati; phylum Pseudomonadota; class Gammaproteobacteria; order Moraxellales; family Moraxellaceae; genus Acinetobacter; species Acinetobacter sp. YH12097. The sequence goes on from NZ_VPAN01000004.1 coordinate 14,747, forward strand.
CCATTTGCAGTACCAATTTCTGCATCAGAACCTGTAAAGTAAACCGCTGTAGCATTTAGGCCTTTCGCACCAAGCTCTGCAAAGTCATAACCATACGTAAAGCCCCATGATTTTTCATTTTTTGCAGTAAATGTTGCTATACCCCAGTTGACTAAGTACGGCTGCGGCACCCATCCACCCAGTGTTGGGAATGCATTATCACCAAACATTTGTTGATAGCCCAAACCAAAGGTATGCGAACCGTAATTCACTTTCGCACCAACCGATAATGCTTGGTTATCAATTTCGCCATATAGTTTGTCACCCGAATCCGAGTTATCGAAGTAACGGATATGGCTATCCAGTTTGGCTTTGTCACCTAACTTGGTTTTATAGTTCGCGCCAACATATTGCTGTGTGTAGATGTCTTGAACATCGGCATACCAGTAGCTACCACCAATTTCAGGTGTGAATTGATGGTCAATACCCGCAATATACATACCATCAGAAGTTGGCCCAAGATCATAATGACCCATGGTGCCATCTGGTAATCTTTTACCTGGAGCGAACATTGATAAATCACGGAATTGGTTGTCATAACGGTTATTGATCCCGTCAATGTATGCCAAAGTTAACTTGGTATCTTTAATCTCTTTCGATTCTAACCATGCACCGCTATAGGTTGTCATTAACTGACGTGATGGATCGAAAACCAACACTGGAGAAACCGGTAATAACTCACCCACTTTCAACTCAGTTTCAGATACTTTGGCTTTAAGGGTCACGCCCACTTTACCAAAGTTATCTTTTGATTCTTTACCATCGTGCGGCAAGATCCAGTCTGGGTTTTTATCACGTGCATTGAGTTTAAATGCATGTTGAACCAAAAGGTCAGCACCCACTTGAATACCTGCACCAATATCTTGATACCCTGACTTGGCATCCAAAGTCACACCCTGTGACCATGAACCCCAGTTACCCGCTGGATTTTCTTTAATTTGACGGTCTAAGTAGAAGTTTTTAAATTTCAATTGTACTTGGCTGTCGTCAACAAAGTCCGCATAAGTTGCAGATGTTCCTAATGTTGCTGTCGCAGCAAGAATTGCTATCCATAAATTTTGACGACGCATGGCTTATTCCCAGTGATCAAATTAAGCTATGACATCATCATGCTCAACAATACCTTGGAAAAAAATCCGACTACAGTATTAAGGTTTATCAGGCTTTTGTACGACTTGAACTTTAAATGCGATATCTGGTTATTTTCCTTAGAGATTAAAACAATAACTCCCTTTTATCATTTAGAACGGCTGATTAAATTAACCCCATGTTTTATTAACATAAAATTTAAAGTTTTTTATTTTTTGCAATTACATCCCCTGTATTAATTGCTTTTAAGTTTAATCAAAGTTTTCTAATGAGATTTATCCTCATTTAATTTATAAAATTTAGCTATGACATGATATTTAATTTATATAATCATCAACAACTTAAAGTTAAATTTTACTACTATGGCTGCTCGAAATCAGCCATTGGTTCGTAAGACATTTCTTATTTCAATCCACTTTTCATGCCTCAAATCAATCTCAACGTAATCTCAAGCCCATCTCAAACCAACACAGCCACTTCAGACATAAAAAAAGCGCCCATTTCGGGCGCTTTTTGATTTAAAGCAAATTAAGCATTGGCTTCTTTTGCTTTAGACATGGTCAATGCCAAGTCTTCGATCATATCTTCTTGACCACCAACAGTACCACGGCGGCCCAATTCCATTAGGATTTCACGAGCAGATACGCCGTATTTCGCTTCAGCACGTTTTGCGAACAATAGGAATGAGGAATACACACCTGCATAACCTAAAGTTGCTGCATCACGGTCAGCACGGATCGGGTTGTGCATCATTGGAATAACAAGGTCTTCAGCAATGTCTTGTACTTTAAACAAGTCAACGCCAGTTTCCATTTGCATACGGTTCGCAACAGCCACGAATAACTCAAGTGGTGTGTTACCTGCACCCGCACCTAGACCTGCAGATGCAAGATCGACACGAATCGCACCCGCTTCAACAGCAGCAACCGTATTTGCCACGCCCATACCTAAGTTATGGTGACCGTGGAAACCGATTTCGATCTCTGAACCCAAGTTTGCACGTAAGATACCTACACGGTCAGTCACGTCTTGAGGCAACATATAACCAGCAGAGTCAGTTACATAAATACAGTTTGCACCGTATGACACCATTTTGCTGGCTTCTTCCAAAAGTTTTTCAGGAGTTGCCATGTGCGCCATCATCAAGAAGCCCACAGTGTCCATGCCGAGTTTACGCGCAGCCGTAATATGCTGTTCAGAAACGTCAGCTTCAGTTGAGTGCGTTGCAACACGAATGGTTGCTACACCAACATCATGTGCCATTTTCAAATGGTCAACCGTACCAATACCCGGAAGTAAAAGTGCAGATACTTTCGCCTGTTTCAGGTTTGGAATCACCGCTTTTAGGTATTCTTCATCGGTTGCTGCTGCAAAACCATAGTTCACAGAGTTACCGCCTAAGCCGTCACCATGCGTAACTTCGATTAAAGGTACACCTGCATCATCCAAAGCAGTTGCAATGGCAACCATTTGTTCAGGTGTAGTTTGATGGCGCATAGGATGCATACCATCACGTAAAGTCATATCATTAATAATAATCTTAGACATTTTGGTATTCCTTAAGCTTCAGCAGTGTTTAATACGCGTTCTGCAAACATTTCTGCAGTACGTGCAGCTGCCGCAGTCATAATGTCGAGGTTACCTGCATATTTAGGAAGATAATCACCTAAACCTTCAACTTCTAAGAAGATTGAAACACGGTTACCGTCAAATACAGGACCATTTACAAGTTTGTAACCTGGTACATATTTTTGAACTTCAAGAATCATCGCATGTACAGATTCAGTGATTGCTGCTTGATCTGGTTCACCTTCAACAAGACAGTGAACAGTATCACGCATCATCAGTGGTGGCTCAGCAGGGTTAATGATGATGATCGCTTTACCTTGTTTCGCACCGCCCACTTTTTCAATAGCGCCAGCAGTCGTACGAGTAAATTCATCAATGTTTTTACGTGTACCTGGACCCACAGATTTTGTTGAAACTGTTGCAATGATTTCGCCGTATTCAACAGGCTGAACTCGTGAAATCGCAGCAACCATAGGAATCGTTGCCTGACCACCACATGTCACCATGTTGACGTTCGGAACTTCACCTGCGTCCAATAACGCTTCTAAGTTTACTGGTGGTACGCAGAATGGACCGATTGCAGCAGGTGTTAAGTCAATCATTAACACGCCAAGTTCATTTAATTTGCGGCTGTTTTCAGCATGAACATAGGCAGAAGTTGCATCAAATGCGATTTTAATGTCGTCTTCAATTACGTGTGCAAGTAAACCATCTACGCCTTCAGCAGTGGTTTTTAAACCCATTTTAGCAGCGCGAGCCAAACCTTCAGACGTTGGGTCAATACCGACCATCCATACTGGTTCTAAAAATTCGCTGCGTTGAAGTTTGTAAAGCAAGTCAGTACCAATGTTCCCTGGACCGATCAATGCACATTTAATCTTTTTCATGAATGTGTACTCTTAAAAATTCCGTAAAACCCAAGCTTATTTCGCTGCAAATGCTGCAGTCACAGAACCAAAGCCTTCAATTTCAACTTTGAATTCATCACCAGGATTTGCCACAACCATTGGGCCTAAAGCACCGGTCAATACGATGTCACCTGCAAGCAATGGACGACCACGACGAACCATTTCATCAGCCAACCACACTGCTGCATTTAATGGATTAGAAAGACAGGCTTTACCCACACCTTGTGAAACCACTTCTTCACCACGAGTCATGACCATTTTGCAATTTACAAGGTCAAGATCTGCAAGTTTTACAGGCTTAGAACCCAGTACAAAACCTGCTGAAGATGCGTTATCTGCCACAGTATCAATCAACGAGATTTTCCAGTTTTCGATACGGCTATCGACCACTTCAATTGCAGGCAGTGCATAGTCAGTTGCACTAATAATGTCTGCATAGGTGTGTTTTTCTTTGGTCAAGTCTTGGTTAATCACCAAAGCAATTTCTGCTTCAACTTTTGGCTGAATCAATAAACCAGCAGGGATTTCTTCACCATCGCCATACGCCATGTCAGCAAACAACATACCGAAGTCAGGTTGATCAACGCCTAACTGCGCTTGTACAACTTTTGAAGTTAAGCCAATTTTACGACCTACAAGGCGACGACCTTCTGCCACCGCACGTTTGGTATTCACTTCTTGAACGGCATAAGCAATATCTACATCAGCACTTTCACCACCAAGTTGTGGACGGATCGGTGCAATCGCAGCCTGATTTACTTCCGCATCGCGTAATGCTTGCGCAACTGATTCAACAACAGCAGAATTCGACATCAATGTTTCCTTAAACTGCAAAAATTGGATGCACAACGTGTTTCATCCCGATCACCATCAAAATCAAAGTGATGAAAGTCATGTCAGGATTCGCCTAAAGCATTTCACTTGACATACTACACGTTATGTTTAGATGCATTTAGCATCGAGATTTTAGAAAGTGAATACCAATACTTATTTTATTTATGACTATAGCTATTAGCTATAAATTAATCATTATTTATTATTAATATTCAAAAACTTAAGCCAAAATAATTAAATAAAATTCACTATTTTTTTCGCCCTTAAATCTGAATCTCTACTAAAAAACTTGGCTTATACGACTAAAAGATAAGATTAAAAGATTATTTTAGCGTCAGGCCAGCTTTTACACATAGGTGTTCAATTTCATCTGATTTAGTTTAATAAATTAAAAAATTAAAAATAAATCAATAAACAACAATAAGATAAAACCAAAAATTCAAACAAAGAATCTATTCCAGCTTGTGGTAAAAGGCCAAATAGTTGCGCTCAACTTTTTAAGGTAAATTTGCTAGAAGACTGCTTGTTATTGTAGAAAAATCTAGTGTTATTACTTTTTTAAATAATTGAATTTACTCATTTCAACAACTAGAGCTTGCGTTACTATTCATTTGGTAACAAAAAAGGTGAAAACAAATTTCACCCTTTTTACTCGTTTGTATCTAAAACTATACAGCTAGACGTAATTTCACGTGTTCTAGTAGAAATTCAGTCAAATCACCTACGCTATGTGCAATATGTAAGGGTTGAAAACACTGGAGTGTTTCTACAGTATGCACTCCATAGCTCACGCCTACACGTGGCATCTGAATATTGAGGGCCATTTCTAAATCATACGACGTATCACCAACCATAATGGCTTGATCGGCACGTAGTCCTGTTTCCGCCAAAATTTCTGCCAACATCAACGGATCTGGCTTAGATTTGGTTTCACTGGCTGCACGTGTCGCACGAAACAACTCATGACTTTGCGTTTGAGCCAAGACACGGTCTAGACCTTTACGACTTTTTCCTGTTGCAACAGCCAATTGTAGACCGGCATCGCGTAATTCCTGCAACATATCCGCGACACCATCAAACCACATATCCCCTTTGGAATGGGCAACATAGTGATCGGCATAGCTTTGCAAAATGTCGCTGTGCAATTCAGGAACCGTCGGAAATAACCGCTGTGCGACTTCCGGCAGACCTAAACCAATAATACTTTTCGCATCAGCATCGGTCAGCGGCTGTGAATATTGATCTGCTGCAAATTTTAAACTCGCTACAATTTGACCCACAGAATCAAATAAAGTGCCATCCCAATCGAAAATGACTAGTTTTACAGCTGAGTTCATACGTTTTCCTAGATTTGATTCAGTGTTGACACCCTCTCCTGAGCAAAATTTAAAGCCATGCTGTTAAATTAAAGTTCAAGCGAGGGTTTGGGGAGAAGTCAAATATACCCCTTGCGAAGCAGTACTGCTCAGGGAGAGAAGTCATATTTAAACTTACTCGCCATCTTCCGAAGACTTCACCACTTTGTCGGCTTTTTGAGCGCGAAGCTGAGCCACAAGGCTTTGCATATCTTCTGGCAATGGCGCTTCAATGGTTTGGTAACCTGGAATTTCTAAACGCATGGCATGTAGACATAAACGACGTGGCTTTGGACCACGGTATTCTGTTTCATGACCATATTTTTCATCGCCCACCAATGGGTGACCAATACTTAAACCATGTACACGGATCTGATGGGTACGGCCCGAAAGTGGAGACGCATACACCAATGTGGCATGCATAAAACGTTCTTTCACGTTCCACAGCGTCTTCGACTCTTTACCTTCTTTAGGTGATACACGAACACGACGCTCGCCATTTGCCAGTTCGTAACGATGCAAAGGCTGATCAATCAGCTGCTTATCCAGACTCACCACGCCTTTCACCACAGCAGCATAAGTTTTTTGGATTTTGTGCTCACGTAACATGTCTTGCAGGCTTTTTAACACACTACGTTTTTTCGAAATCATCACCAAACCAGAAGTGTCGCGGTCAATTCGGTGAATCAGCTCAAGGTATTTCTTCCCTGTTGCGGCACGTAAGCCTTCGATCAAGCCATACGCCACACCACTACCGCCGTGAACAGCAATACCAGAAGGTTTGTTTACCACCATTAAGCCTTCATCTTCGTACACCACACGGCTCAGTAAACTTTGTGCCACTTTGTCCGATACGGGAACCGCAGACTCATCTTTTTGCTCATAACGAATTGGAGCAACTCGAACTTGGTCACCAATATTGAGTTTGGTTTCCGCTTTGACGCGTTTTTTATTGACGCGGACTTGGCTTTCACGAATCAGACGATAAATGCGACTTTTAGGCACACCTTTCAGACGACTAAACAGGAAATTATCAATACGTTGACCCGCCTGATGCTCGTCCACTTCAAACCAGGTGACGCTTTGCCATTCTTGCGTAGAATTCATACAGTTACTGTGACCTAAAAAAATACTAAAATTGATTAAAAATTGATCATTTAAGCTATACTTTTCGCAAGAAACATAAGCTTAGCCCATAGGCAGATGATGCAAGGTTTGATATAGTCAGCGCACGGAAACCACCGTAACTGAGTAAAAGTTGATTCATTTCAGTATTTACTGTCATTGAACTTTCAAGCAATTACTCATTTAGCTCGGAAAGGTCCCAAAAGAATTATGCCGACGCCGAAGGCTTATTATATCGGCAAAACTGCAAACTGTTGCGTTTAATTGTGCCGTAGGTACATAAAACAGTTTGCCCCAAAAAAATATGTGCCAACCAAGGTTGGTTTTTAAACGTAAACTGATACACATCAGACCAGTCGCTCCCTGGAAATCGTGTTCAGGCCACAACGTTTGATGCATTGGATCTGCACAGTTTGTAAAGGTACGATGATAATTCCGTATCAAGACGCTCTATCAGATATGAATGGATGCTCTTCGAGCAATGTGACAGTGAAAGTTACTCACATCCAATGCACCGTTTGTCCGCCAGTGAAACGCGTTCAGGTGACTTTAATCGTTTAAAAGATTGAAGCCGTATTGCCATCATCAATACGTGAATCAAAAATCGTTGCCCACCCAAAGAAGGTCGGTACACATGCACAGATGATGTTTTTCGATCTGTGCAACTTGATCCATGCTATCTGATGCTCGCTACGAGTCAGGCGATGTTCTTCTGTGTATCACTATTAGGTGTTACACCCATGAAACGTATGTTGATTAATGCAACACATGCCGAAGAAATTCGCGTTGCACTTGTCACTGGTCAGCGTCTTTACGATTTTGACTTAGAGAATCGTACCCGTGAACAAAAAAAATCGAATATCTATAAAGGTCATGTGACCCGCGTAGAACCTTCATTAGAAGCTGTATTTGTTGAATACGGTGCAGGTCGTCAAGGCTTCTTGTCGATGCGCGAAATTGCCAATTCTTATTACAAAGCAGATCCTCGCCAAACTTCAAACATCCGCGAATTGATCACTGAAGGCACTGAACTTTTGGTTCAAGTGGAAAAAGAAGAACGTGGTAATAAAGGTGCTGCCCTTTCTACATTTATCTCACTTGCTGGTCGTTATTTGGTATTGATGCCAAACAACCCGAAAGGTGGCGGTATTAGCCGTCAAATTTCAGGTTCAGTTCGTGAAGAATTGAAAGAAATGTTGGCGTCTTTAAATGTCCCTCGTGGCATGAGCGTAATTGTACGTACTGCAGGTATTGGTCGTTCTCAAGAAGAACTGCAACTTGACCTTCAACACTTGCTTGACCTTTGGGCACAAATCCAAAGCACATCAAGTTCAGGTCCATCACCAATGTTGGTTCACCAAGAAGCCGGTGTGGTTACACGTGCGATTCGTGACTATTTACGTGATGATGTTGCTGAAATTCTGATTGACTCTGAGCAAGCGTATAACGAAGCATATAACTTTGTTAAAGCTGTGATGCCACGTCAAATCGACAAATTAAAAACTTATACTTTAAATGAACCGTTATTTGCTCATTTTGGTATCGAAAGTCAAATCCAAACGGCCTATGAGCGTGAAGTAAAACTTCCTTCTGGTGGTTCAATTGTGATTGACCAAACTGAAGCATTGGTTTCAATTGATATTAACTCTGCAAAATCAACACGTGGTAGCGACGTAGAAGATACAGCGCTAAATACCAATCTTGAAGCAGCAGAAGAAATTGCTCGCCAATTACGTTTACGTGATATCGGTGGTTTGGTTGTGATCGACTTCATCGACATGACCAAAGACCGTAACCAACGTATGGTTGAAGCTAAACTTCGTGAAGCAACACAAAGTGACCGTGCGCGTATCCAATTCGGTCAATTGTCACGCTTTGGTTTGATGGAAATGAGCCGTCAACGCTTACGTCCATCGCTTGAAGAAGCCACTGGTTATGTATGCCCACGCTGTCATGGTACAGGTATGGTACGTGACCTACGCTCTTTATCACTTTCGATTATGCGTAAAGTGGAAGAGATTGCGCTACGCGAACGTCATGGTGAAGTTCAAGTTGAAGTGCCTGTTGAAATTGCTGCATTCTTATTGAATGAAAAGCGTCACAGCCTTGTATATCTTGAGCAAACTTCAAATGTTCGTGTGACTGTACTTCCACACCCTCACCTAGAAACACCACATTACGAAATTTCATATAACCCTGAAGGTTTTGCACCGACAAGTTATGAACGCACTGAAGCAACACGTTCTAGCGAAAAAGAATTGGGTTACGAAGCATCTGAGTGGCACTTAGGTGAAGAACAGGCCGCTGCTGCTCAGCAACAAGCACCTGTACAACAACAAGAAAAAGGCCACAAAAAGAATAAGCAACAACCTGTTGCTGCCCAACAAGCACCTGCACAAGTTGCCGCTCCTGCAGCATCATCTAGTCCATGTGCATGGTTAGAAAACTTATTTGTTCAAAAACAAGCTGCAACCGTTGACCAGTCGCGTACTGCAAACAATGCCGCTGCTGCAATTGAACAAATGGTAAATGGCGGTGCTGCAAGCCGTGGCCAGTTTGGTCAAATTACCCCTGCATCGGCAGCGCCTGCTGTTGTCGCAGACAATAATGCTTACCTTGCGCCTTCTTCTGTTGTGCACAAACAAGAACGTGACAGCCATTCAGAAAAAGCTGAACGTGAAGAAAAACGTCACAACAAAAAGCGTACTAAGCATAAAGAGCCACGTGAACAAGAAGCTCAACCGCATCAAGTTCATGAGGAAGTGTTACAACCTTCACGTCAAGACCGTCAAGAACAGCGTAATAACGAAGCACGTCAAAACGAACGCCAAGAGCAACGTTCTGAACGTCAAGACAACCGTCAAGACCAACGTGAAAACCGTCGTAACTCACGTCGTCAACACAACAACGAACAAGTACAGCAAGATGTTCAAAACAATGAACAACCGCAGTCTGTTCCACGTCGTGACCGCAACAACCAACAACGTCCAAATCGCCCAAATCGCCACCGCGATCAAAGCGTATTGAACGAGCAAGCGATTGCTCAGGAAGTTGCAGCTGAGCAACAACCTGAAAACCGCAATCAACGTCAACCTAAAGTTGAAGTTGTTGATGCACCACGTCAAGACGTGATGCCAACAGCACTTGTGGTGAATGTTGATCAAGCTCAAAGCGAAATCGTAGCGCTAAATACTGCTCCAGCAGTTGAAAAAACTATAGAAACCCCAGTTGTCGAAAAGGCCGCTGTCGTTGAAGCAGCAAAAGTGGAAAAACTTGCGACTGAAACAAAAGAAGCAGCGCATAAACCACAGCATGCGCAGCAAAAACCGTCTCGTGCAAGCAATGACCCACGTCAACGCCGCCGCGAACAGCGTGCAGCTCGTGCTCAACAAGCACAGGCTCCGAAAATTGCGCCATCTCAAGTGCCGACACTAAGTCAATACACTGTAAGCAGCTTGATTAAGCATGTATACGGTGAAGACTGCTCTGTACTGATTGAGCAATTTGGCTTAATTCCAACATTCAACCGTGCATTGCAAAAATTCACGGAAGAATATGCCGCGACTTTGACTGCACCCGCAGCTGAAGCAGCTGTAGAGAAAAAGCCTGTCACTCGTGATGTTCAAGTTGCAAAAGCTGCACCTGAAGCTGAACCAGCGCCAATGTTGGATTTGACACCACCAAAGCCTGTGTCAGATAAACGTGTTGCTAATGACCCACGTGAGCGTCGTCGCCTTGCTAAACTTGCCGCTGAACAAGCGAAACAAGACCAAGCAAAAGCACATGCTGAGGTGGAAGCTACGCCTGTCGCAGACACTGCTGTTGAGGCGCCTGTAGTTGCAGAAGCTAAAGCTGCTACAGTTGAAGCCAATGTATCCGACGTTGCAGTTCAAACTGAAGCACCTGTGCCCGCTCAAGCTGAAGTACCGACACCCGTTCAAGCTGAACTGGATGTGAGTGCGCAGCCTGAAAAGACGGAAGAAGTGTCTGAAGCTCCTACTAAACCAGTAGAAGAAAAAGCTCAAGCCGTTGAAGCGGAAAAGAAAGTTGAGGTTCCTGTAGACGAAAACTCGGCCGCTGAAGGTGAAAAACCTGCACGCCCTCGTCGTCCTCGCGGTCGTCCACCGAAAAAAGCAAACACCGCAACTGAGCAGTAATTTGCTATTTTACAGGTGAATAAAAAAATCCAGTCATTTCGGTGACTGGTTTTTTTTTGATACTTTTGTCAAATTAGGTTGATTGCACTAGATCGAAACGATTAAAAGACAATTGTAGAATTTGCTGCAAATTTCATTGCAAAGAAATAGACCGTATCGGATTACGAAAAATAAATAGGATTCACATGAGCCAAACTACACAACACGACCTTATTGGGATTGCTGATGTTGCAGCAAAAATTCCCGCATTCATTAGCAAAGTACCCAACCTGTTGAGTGGTCTAAAGCAAGCCTATTTACGTACCCCAAATACTTCCGCAGGCTTAGGTATTGCATTTGAAAAAGCCGTAAAGCGCAATCCCAAAGGTTATGCGCTTTATTTTGAAGAGCAAAAATATACCTATAACGAATTAAATGAATGGGCCAATCAAATTGGTCACTATTACCTAGCCCTCGGCGCAAAAAAAGGTGATGTGATTGCGGTGATGATCGAGAACCGATCTGAACTGGTGGCAACCATCGTGGCACTAGCCAAAATTGGCGTCACCAGTGCCTTGGTCAACACCTCACAAGTTGGCAAAGTCCTGACACACAGCATCAACTTAGTAAACCCAATTGCGGTAATTGTGGGCGAAGAATGCCGTCAAGCTGTAGAAGAGATTCGTGATGATCTCAGTGTGGCTGCAGATCGTTTACATTGGTTCGCAGATCAAGCCACTCGTGTAGATGCTGGTCAAGCACCTAAAGGCTTCTTAAACCTTGCAGAAGCGATTGATGAATTTCCAAAGTTCAACACACCCACCACTGCAAGTGTAAAAGGCAAAGACGGCCTATTTTATATCTACACCTCTGGGACAACAGGCTTACCTAAAGCGGTGATTTTCACCAACAGCCGTTGGACTTTGGCTTATGGAACATATGGTCACGTCCTTAATCTGAATAAAGATGATGTGATGTATGTGACCTTACCGCTCTACCATGCTACAGGTACTGTAGTTTGTTGGTGTGGGGTGATTGCCGGTAGCGCCACGCTTGCCCTGCGTCGCAAGTTTTCAACTTCATCGTTTTGGAAAGATGTACAAAAATTTGATGCGTCAGCCATTGGCTATGTGGGTGAGCTTTGCCGTTATTTGATGGATGCCCCACATTCAGACCTTGAAAAAGGCCATCGTGTGAAAAAAATGATTGGTAACGGCATGCGACCAAACATTTGGGATAAGTTTAAAGAACGCTTTGGGGTCGAAGAAGTCCTTGAACTCTATGCGTCAAGTGAAGGCAACGTCGGCTTTAGTAATGTGTTTAACTTCGACAATACCGTTGGTTTTTCACCAACGCCTTATGCGATAATTCAGTTTGATAAAGAAAAAAATGAAGCTGTACATGATGCTAAAGGTCGCTGCATTAAAGTGAAAAAAGGCGAAGTCGGCTTACTCATCGGTAAAATTACCCGTCGCTCACCTTTCGATGGCTATACCGACACGGAAAAAAACAAATCCGTCATTATGAAAGATGTGTTCAAGCATGGTGATTCATACTTCAACACTGGCGACTTGGTCCGTGACATTGGCTTCCGACATGCACAATTTGTCGACCGTCTAGGCGATACCTTCCGCTGGAAAGGTGAAAACGTCTCAACCACTGAAGTTGAAAACATGGTGAGTGAGTACGATAAAATTGCTGAAGCTGTGGTTTATGGCGTAGAAATTCCAGACACCAATGGCCGTGCAGGTATGGCTGCCATCACACTGACTGATGGTGCCGAACTCAACGAACAAGATTGTAGTGAAATGGTTCTACAATTTAAAAAATGCTTACCAGCGTATGCTGTACCGGTATTTTTACGTGTACAGAAAAAAGTCGAAACCACAGGTACGTTTAAATACCAAAAAAATAAGCTGAAAGAACAAGCCTTTGATCCTCAGCAAACGGATGAGCGAATCTTGGTTTTACTGCCGAACGCGAGTGCTTATTGTGACTTGACCCCTGAAATTTATAATAATATTCAGGCCTATCAATACCGTTTCTAAATCAAACTTGCTCATTTTGACGACAATCACCCGTCAAAATGAGCCACATTGTTGTATTTATAATCAAACACAAGCAAGTTTATGAATTTTTACTTGCGCTTGAAGCAGATCTTGCTACAATACGCACCATCAAGCGAAATGGGTCGTTAGCTCAGTTGGTAGAGCAGTAGACTTTTAATCTATTGGTCCCGCGTTCGAGTCGCGGACGACCCACCATTTCCTTCGATACCACAAGATGGGTCGTTAGCTCAGTTGGTAGAGCAGTAGACTTTTAATCTATTGGTCCCGCGTTCGAGTCGCGGACGACCCACCATCTTTCTAAAATGCCAGTTTTAGATTACAATCTTGTGCATACCCCCTAAGGGTCGTTAGCTCAGTTGGTAGAGCAGTAGACTTTTAATCTATTGGTCCCGCGTTCGAGTCGCGGACGACCCACCATTCTTTCTTAGGGCTTCTTTCTTCCGGCAGTTGAAGAAAAAGAAACCTGCAGGTTCCGACCAAGACAAACCATCACCATTATTGGTTTTGATTCGCCATTCTCGAAATTTTGCTATAGCGATGTTGCGAAGTATCATTCTTGTCTTGCTAAATGAAGTATTTGACCTGAAAAATTTTAGATAACAAATATTCCCTAGTATTCAAAACTACGCGCTTCGTTTATCTTGCTGAAATTTTAAAATGCTCTTTTAAAATTTTCTCAGGGTTGTTAGCTCAGTTGGTAGAGCAGTAGACTCTTAATCTATTGGTCGTGGGTTCGAACCCCACACAACCCACCAATTCTATGTCGTATTAATAATTCAATTTTTTATAAGCTAGTTGCATTCGATTAGCCAATGTCTGCGAATTTCACGCCGACGCTCAAACTCAATTTATAATTTTATTTATTTTATTCGCAGCATTTAATTTGGGTCTTTCACCAAGGTATAGGCATGTTGAGGCTGAGGATAACCTTTAGAAAATAATTCCTGATTTCGATCGACTTCACCTTGACGAATTTTGTCTAAATCCATAGTGATTTTATTTTCATTAATCACGCGATAATAAAAATTCACGCCTTCTTTTCGATGAACCACCAGCTCGGTATGTGCTTCATTGACACTCCACGTATCCTTACGATATTTCACATTAATGCCTGACGTATTGGTTTTTTCAGCAAACACTTTTCCAATTTGAATAATACTGCGGTGTACCGTGCCATCTGGCAATAAGTTAAGGATGAACTCTGCATCGCCTTCTGGGCATGGAATAAAACTGTCATCGCATTTTACTTTGGCATGAAAACGTCCAATAAAAATTTTGGCATGCTCAGGAACAGGAGCTGACTTTATGTCCTCGTCATTCGGCAATGTCGCCTGCCCTGCCACTTGGGTTAATTTTTTTCCATGATCTTGCTTCGCTTGAACTTCCGATGCGACAGTTGATGCTGAACTTTCACCCTTTTCCGCTGCGGGTTGAGGCGTTGGACTACAACCAATAAAAGAGAGGCTGAACACTCCTGCAAACACTGAAAGATATGCAAATTTCATCAAAAAAGGTGAAGCCGATGTTTTCATATAATGTGCCAAGACCAATCATTCATTGGTTTTTTCAGTTCTTGCTGACTTAATATTGTAATCAAATAATCAACGCTGTATACATATATTTGCGATATATGTTAATCATATCTCATTGTTATCGTTGATATTTAATTAATACTCAAGCTATTTTAAAGGCAAACTAATCAAACTAATTCTTCAAATTACATAACTTTACTTAATTTTTTTTCTGCACCCTTTAAATCGCAAAGCTTGTCACCATTTCTATAATATGAATTTGGAAATATTCAAATTTATTCTTTTTTGAAGGAGACCTGAATGGCCAATGTTGGTTTATATCGCTCAAACCGCTCTAACATGATTGCTGGTGTGATGGGGGGTATTGCTGAACGTTTTGGTTGGAACGCAAATTTACTGCGTATTATTTTTATCTTTGTATCATGCTTAAGCGCAGCCTTTCCCGGTATTTTGGTGTACTTGGTTTTATGGTTAGTCATGCCTAAAGCACAAGATAACTTTTTCCGTACCAATGGCTATTCAGACCCGATTCGTACTGTGAATGATGACAGACGTTAAAATCCCTTGACCCAGTTTGGTCGCTACGGTTTCTCCCCCAAGATTCCGTAGCTTTTTTTTGTCTACATATTGGCAAAGCCATATTTAAGTCTGATGAATTTAACTAAAGTTTAAGGCTTAAGATTTTGTTTGCTGATTTAACTGTTGATATAACGCTGCGATCATATCAGCACGGCTAATCATTCCCACCAACCGTTTTTGCTCAACGACTGGAATATAATTAAAAGATCTTTCCACAAAATATGGCACCAAGTCTTCAATCGGCTGATCCGGCTGCACGGTCACCACTTTGGGATTCATAATTTGATAAACGTGATTTTCCCAACTGGCTTTGGGGTCTGCGGCACGCTTAAACCATTCCACTACATCATATAAAGCCAAATTTCCCACCAATCGATCCAAATCACTCACCACAGGCAAACTCATCAAATTGACTTGTTTAAACTTTTCCAACGCTGACTGAATATCATCTTCTGCACGCAAGCTAATCACTTGCTGGCTCATGAGATCACGACAATGAAACTGGCTTAGACCACGACGACTAGCTAACTGCTGTGCTTCTAAAATGATTTTTTGTAGGTCGTATTCACTGATATCGAGTAACTGACTTTGCTGTTCTAAGACTTGCTGAATATCCGCAGGTTGAATCGACACTTTTTGTGTCGGTGTTGGATCTGTCGTCCGTGTATTAACTTGTGATTTTTGTGGATACTGCTTGCCTAGTAATCGGTTATAAATGATAGCAACCACCATCAACAGCACCGAATTTAAAAGGACTGGATAAAAAAGAAAGGCGTAGCCTAAATCATGGACAGCCTCGCCGCCCAATACCGCGGTAATCGCTACTGCCCCACTCGGTGGATGCAATGAGTCCGTGGTCATCATTAAGATAATCGCTAATGCAACTGCGATACTAAAAGCTTCGGTTAAATTAGGAATATACATCGCACAAGTCACGCCAATCAAAGCCGCAAGACTATTACCGACCACCATATTCCACGGCTGTGCCAAAGGACTAGCAGGTACAGCAAAGAGCAGCACAGACGATGCGCCCATCGGGGCGATATACCATGCATTTAAGTCACCTAGCGCTAACCAACTAATCAGCGAAGATATACTCAAGCCAAGCAAAGCACCTACCCCACATAGGATGCGATCTTTTAATGGTAAAACTTTAAAGTTGGGTTTAAGTGTATTAAGCCAAGCTGATTTTGCGTGAAACACGATATGCCTGATTGATTATTCGAACAGATGGGCGATTATAAAACGAAGTCTCTTATAAGATGTATTTATTTTATACCTTTATCTTATAAAATTTTCTACTGAACAATATCTAATCCAAATTAAAGCCGAAAGAACTGAATAATGCTCACGAGTCAATCACCTGCTCATCTCTCTTATTTCATTAACGTTTTACAACAAAACCTAGACAGGCTAGCTGTTTAAAATTCCCTATAGTCAAAAGACCTATAAAAATATTTGAAAAAAGGATGTTCTGAATGAATAAAAATATCTTCGCAATGTGTGCCCTCTGTATGCTTGGCTTGGGTTTATCGGCCTGCTCCAAAGAACCTCAACAAGCCAATCCGCCAGCCAATGATAATACACCTCAAGAAATGGCCCCAGCTGAAACTGCAAAAAATGGGGATGATCTTATTCGAGAACCAGCACCACAAGTTGAAGCACCAGCGCCTCAACCCACTTTAGCTGAAATCCCCATGAGTAAAGGCACTTTAGGTTTACAAAGCGTCAAGGTGATTGGAAAAATTTTAACCGTAAAAGTGATAGCTCAACCTAACCCTGCCCCAAATGGAAACACTGAATTTATGAGCACATCCATCAATTTGGAACAAACCAATTATATTGATGATGACACAGCCAAAAAAGTAGGACTGCTGCAAGATGATGCTGGCATTTGGATGGCAGCACCTTTAAATGCAACAAATAAAGCTATCCAAAAAGCCAGTTATGAACCTATTTTACTCACCTTTAAATTCCCTGCGCCGCCTGAAAGCACCAAGACCATTAGCATCAATTTAGGTAATGCAGGTTCTTTTGACGGCATACCGGTTGAACGCTAATGAGAACATTACTGTATAGCGCAAGTTTGAGCTTATTGATTGCAGGATGTGTAGATTCCAAAACTGATCCACCGCAGACTGAACAGAACGTCGCAGAAATAGACAACACTCAGACTGTGCCAGAACAGCAGCCGAAGCCATCTGAACCAAGTCAACCTCAGGCAGAAGCCAGTAATTTATCGGCTGTCGGTTCAGATTTAAGTGCCAATCATAATGAATTTAATATTCAGGTGAATTTAAGTTCGGATGTGCTGTTTGATTTTGGCAAAGCCAATTTAAAACCCGAAGCTGAACCTGAGTTACAGCAAGCAGCCCAGACCTTAAAAAGCAAAGGTAAAGGCATTATTGCCATTGTCGGCCATACCGATAATATTGGTTCAGATGCCGCCAACCAAAAACTGTCGTTACAACGGGCTGAAGCGGTGCGTGATTATTTTAAAGCCCAAGGTATTGATTTAAATTATCAAATCAGCGGGATGGGAGAAAGTCAGCCGCTTAAACCGAATACCCTATCTAATGGTGAGGACAATCCTGAAGGTCGTCAGAAAAATCGACGGGTTGAAATTGTAATTAATAAAACCAAAAGCTTATCTGAGTCATAAAGCCTTGATAAAAATGAGTCTAAACGACTCATTTTTTATTTTACGACTAAATTTTTAGTGGTGAATTTTGATTCTTTTTTTGAGAATATCTCTAAACGATAGACGCGCCAAAGTCATATAGCAAACGTTCATTGAGCGGCGATATTTTTTATTCGATTTTCGTATGCTGTACCAAGCCACCTAAGTTGCAAAAGACGTTATAAAAGACCGATTACCCTGTTGGTTATTTGGGATTTTTTTGAAAATTACAGGCTGAATTTTCTTAAAAGATATTGATTTTATCTATCAAATTTAATCGATTACGCATCCGATACTTAATACATAGCATGAGCTGCCTTGCACCTCAGTCACTTCATGCCGATACAAATCTGGTCTAAATAATTTAACTCTTGGTAAATCAATGATGCTTCGCTCACATATAAATTCACCACCTGCTTTCGATTTTTTAATCACGATATTCAACCTAAAATGCTGCCCATATTGTACAGAGTCTTGACGTGGTGGAATCATTGAACCCACAGGAAAACGAAGAAAATAGGCACACATTTAAGTCCTAAATGGTTTTGTAATAACAACATTTTATCTGAACCCGAATGCTGTCTTCCTTTTATCAATGCAACCATTTAAAACCCATAAGTCTTTGAATAATTTTATTATTCCTAAATTTCATTGTATTTTTATAGCATGATCATCGTTAACAACAGTATCACTGATGAAGTTGTCTTATTGCCACCATATTTCACCAATAAAGACTCAGCTTCATTTAAAACCCGCAGTGCCTTTATTCTATCTGGCATTAAAAGCCCACTTGTTCACGCGAAACCTTTGCCACACACCCCCAAAATCCTTATAATTGAGCACAATTTTTATCTAATTTTAAGTGGATGACCATGAGTCGCGCCATATCGCATATTGATACCTTCCAAGGCTTAATTCTTGCCTTACAAAACTACTGGGCTGAACAAGGCTGTGTAATTCTTCAACCATACGATATGGAAATGGGTGCGGGTACATTCCACACTGCAACTTTCCTACGTGCCTTAGGCCCTGAAACTTGGAACGCTGCTTATGTTCAGCCATCTCGCCGTCCGAAAGATGGCCGTTATGGTGAGAACCCAAACCGCCTACAACACTACTACCAGTTCCAAGTGGTGCTGAAACCAAACCCAGACAACATTCAACAGTTGTACTTAGATTCATTAAAAGCCATTGGTATTGATACCCTTGTTCACGACATTCGTTTCGTGGAAGACAACTGGGAATCTCCAACACTTGGCGCATGGGGCTTAGGTTGGGAAGTTTGGTTAAACGGTATGGAAGTGACTCAGTTCACTTACTTCCAACAAGTTGGTGGTGTTGAGTGCTACCCTGTGACAGGTGAAATCACTTACGGTCTAGAACGTCTAGCGATGTACCTCCAAGGTGTAGACTCTGTTTACGATTTGGTTTGGACTAAAGGTCAGTTTGGTACTGTAACTTATGGCGACGTGTTCCACCAAAACGAAGTGGAACAATCAACCTATAACTTCGAATATGCCAACGTTGAAAAAATGTTTGAACTCTTCGACTTCTATGAAGCGGAAGCGACTCGTTTAATGGAAGCGGAACTTCCACTTCCTGCTTACGAGCAAGTGATTAAAGCATCGCATAGCTTTAACTTGCTTGATGCACGTGGCGCAATTTCAGTAACTGAACGTCAACGTTATATTTTACGTGTCCGTACATTGGCTCGTGCTATTGCACAAAGCTATGTCGCTGCGCGTGCGAAGCTTGGCTTCCCGATGGCAGAACCTGCTTTACGTGACGAAGTCCTTGCTCAACTCAAAGCTCAAGTTGAAGCGGAAGCAAAAGTAGAATCTAAGGAGAGCAAATAATGTCTAAACATACAGTATTGTTCGAATTAGGCTGCGAAGAACTTCCACCCAAAAGCTTAAAAAAATTACGTGATGCGCTACATGCAGAAACGGTAAAAGGCTTAAAAGACGCAGGTCTAGCATTCGATTCAATCGAAGCATATGCAGCACCACGCCGCCTTGCACTTAAAATTGTGAATGTTGATGCAGCGCAAGCCGACACACAAAAACGTTTTGATGGCCCTGCAAAACAAGCAGCATTTGATGCCGAAGGCAAACCGACTAAAGCACTTGAAGGCTTTATGCGCGGTCAAGGCATTACAGTTGATCAAGTATCAACTTTCCAAGCGGGTAAAGTTGAAAAAGTGTGCTACTTAAAAGATGTAAAAGGTCAAAGCCTTGATGTTTTACTTCCACAAATTTTACAAGCCGCTTTAGATAACCTACCTATTGCAAAACGCATGCGTTCTGCTGCAAGCCGTACTGAATTTGTACGTCCTGTAAAATGGGTTGTGTTGTTGAAAGACAGTGATGTGATTGAAGCAACAATTCAGGATCACCAAGCAGGTAACGTGACTTATGGTCACCGTTTCCATGCTCCTGAAGCAATTACACTTGCAAATGCCGATGCTTATCTTGATGCCCTGCGTACTGCAAAAGTGATTGCAAACTTTGAAGAGCGCCAAGCCATCATCGACCAACAAGTGAAAGCTTTGGCTGATGAAGTGAATGCCTTTGCGATTGTCCCTGCGGACTTACGTGACGAAGTAACAGCATTGGTTGAATGGCCAGTTGCGCTTCGTGCAAGCTTTGAAGAACGCTTCCTTGCAGTGCCTCAAGAAGCACTCATCACGACGATGCAGGACAACCAAAAGTACTTCTGCTTAGTCAATGCTGACAATAAATTACAGCCTTACTTCATTACTGTTTCAAATATTGAGTCGAAAGACCCGACTCAAATTATTGAAGGTAACGAAAAAGTTGTACGTCCTCGTTTGTCGGATGCTGAATTCTTCTTCTTGCAAGATCAAAAGCAGCCGCTTGCGTCTCGTAAAGAGAAATTGGCGAATATGGTCTTCCAAGCTGAGCTTGGCACACTATGGAACAAGTCTGAACGTATCGCGACTTTGGCTGTTGCACTTTCTGCAATCACTGGTGCAAACCCAGCTGATGCTGAAAAAGCTGCACTCCTTGCAAAATGCGACTTAACATCTGAACTTGTGGGTGAATTCCCTGAGCTTCAAGGTATTGCGGGTACTTACTACGCACGTATTGAAGGCGAAAACGATGAAGTTGCTGAATCTTTAGGTGAACAATACTTACCTAAATTTGCAGGTGACGTTTTACCAAAAACCAAAACAGGTACTACGCTTGCGCTTGCTGACCGTTTAGATACATTGACAGGTATTTTTGGTATTGGTCAGGCGCCTACAGGTTCTAAAGACCCGTTTGCACTACGCCGTTCAGCCATTGGTATCTTGCGTCTTGTGACTGAAAATGATTTAGATGTTTCGATTGAAGATCTAATCAAACTTGCACTTGCTGCTTATGGCGATGTGATTAAAGATCACGATAAAACTTTAGCGGATGCTGTTGCATTCCTTGAAGGTCGTTACCGTGCGAAATACGAAGACCAAGGCGTGGCTGTAGATGTGATTCAAGCTGTTCAAGCACTTTCTCCAAAATCGCCACTTGATTTTGATAAACGTGTAAATGCGGTAAATCATTTCCGTGACTTACCTGAAGCTGCTGCGCTTGCTGCTGCAAACAAACGTGTTGCAAACATTCTTGCAAAAGAAGCTGCTCCTGAAGGAAATGTCGTTGAAGCAAACTTAGTTGAAGATGCTGAAAAAGCATTGTTCGCTGAACTTGCGAAAATCACACCTGTGGTTGAGCCGTTATTTGCTGCGAAAGATTACACTGCTGCGTTGTCTGCACTTGCTGCACTTCGTGCGCCTGTTGATGCGTTCTTTGACGGTGTGATGGTGATGGCAGATGATGCTGACCTAAAAGCAAACCGTTTACGTATGCTTGCACAACTTCGTGACTTGTTTACGAAAGTGGCTGATATTTCAGTACTTCAACATTAATACTAAGCATTTGTAAAATAATAAAAAAACCGTTATCTTTATAACGGTTTTTTTATATTGTGAAATAAAAGAAATGATTATTGGGATGTTCTTAAGGAATGTTAAAACTTATAGAAAAATAACCTACATTCCAATTAGTGATGGTGAAAAATTTTGTGGATTACTAGGTGACAATGGTGCAGGTAAAAGCTCGATTTTAGAAGCATTAGATAGTTTCTTTAATGATCGTCCTATTAATCCGAATCTTTCATATAAACAAACACCCGATCCAAAAAATTTACCACATTTAGTACCTATTTTTTTATTAAAAAAATCACTGTTTTCCACGGAAGAAGCTGTAATACTTCAGACTATGCATGATTTTTTAATGCAGGCTAATGACAAAACAGATGTACCTAGACCTAATATTTCTCAGCTTAAAAAGTTTTTAGAACATCGAGATAGTTTATTAAAATACACTGATACTGAGGAATATTTTTTAATTGCCCTTGGAAAAGACTTTTTTTCAAATATAAATTTATCAATTTTTCATAGAATAAATATTTACTATACAACTGAAGAGATACAAGATGATAATGTTTTAGTACTCTATAACGAAATACTAGGTAAAATATATAAAAAAATCCAAGATCATTTCGAATATATCTATATTCCGAGAGAAATTAATACTGAAACTTTTACTCAACTTGAAACAAACGAAATCCAAAAACTAATGGGTGAAAATTTATATGATGAGTTAGAAAAACTTATTACTGTTGCAAATATTAAAGAGATAAATCAAAAATTGAATAGCTATATTGATAGTTTATCAAATGATTTAGTTGAATATACATATAGAACTTCTGGACAACGCCAACAAAATTTAAAAGCACAACAACTATATAATCTTGTAATTCAAGCATTTTTCAATATTAGAAAACTTTGCAAAAAAGAGAATAATGATTGGTTAGAAATTCATAAATTAAGTTCAGGTGAAAAGCAAAAAGCCTTATTGGATATCGCAGAAAACCTTTTAGAGAAAAGAAATGCCAATAAGCAAAACGTAATTCTAGCAATAGATGAACCAGAATCATCTTTACATATGTCATCATGTTATGAGGTTTTTAATCAACTTCACAATATGAGTTCAAATTGTCATCAATTATTATTTACTACTCATTGGTATGGTTTTTTACCTATAATTTCTAACGGAAATTCAACAGTAATCACAAAAGCAAATGATGATTCACATACTGCAGACTTAGTAAATCTTTATCACTATAAAGAGCAAATTAAATCACTTACCGCAAGTTCTAAGGGTAGTTTTCCATCCAATATTAGACTTAAGAGTACAAATGATTTAGTTCAATCTATTATTACTAGCTCAACCAATGAAGAACCATATAACTGGTTAATATGTGAAGGCTCTTCAGATAAAGTATATTTAAATTACTACCTAAATGATTTAGTCAAAACTAAAAATTTAAGAATTATTCCAGTTGGTTCGGCATCAGCAATAAAACAATTATACAATTATATATCAACAGCATATGATGATTTTAAAACTGAGATTAAAGGTAAAATATTTTTATTAACAGATACTGATGAACAATTAGTTAGCTTCCCTGTTAAAAATGATGACCAACATAAAAATTTACGTTGTAAACGACTTGCAAACTCAGAGACTGAATTTAATACTCATTTAGTCAAAATCGATGATAATAAAATGACATCTCCAACAGTTATTGAAGATGTATTAAATGGTGATATTTACTCTAAAACTCTTAAGTTATTTAAAGATGAATACAAGATGGACTTTCTTGAAGAAGCTCAATTTTATAAACAATATTGTTCTGCATGGTGTTATCTCTTGCCACCTCATCACAAAAAAGAAATCAAGAACTTCTTCAAAGAAGATGGAATTAAGTATAAATTCTCAAAAAGTTATATTGAATTAGCTAAATTACATGATCATGAAATACCTGATTGGATACAGGAGATCTATGAATGGTTTGATAAGTAATATTTATATCAGATTATATTAGTTATTTAGCAAAAGCTTTCTGAATTATTTAACCATCAAATAATACAAAGGCTTTTGTTAAGGCTATAGGCATATCTCTATATATTTCATATACTCAATCCAACAACACTCAACAAGAATGAAACTTATGAAATTGAAAGCATTCCTTTTGACTGGTCTTGCGGGTCTAACACTTTCTGCATGTACATCTGCACCAACAATTCCACAACTTGAAACAGGTGTATTACAAGAAGTTCAAAACATTGATGTCTACCCAGATACCACAGATAACAAAGCAAAACTGACTAAATTTGTAGATAAATGTGTGATTGAATTTACAGGCAATTTAGAAGAAGCAAAATCTGTTGAACAATGGTCATTTAAAGGCTTAACCCTCATTTCAGGTGGTACAGCAACCTTTGCCAAAGATGGTACAAGTTCAGCACACAATTTTGATTTAAATGCGGCGGATGTACAGAAAAACTTCCTTGCATTACGCGGTCATTTTGCAAAAGATGCGCTTACACAATGTGAATAAATAATAAAAACCATATCTCCAAAATGGAGGTATGGTTTTATTTTTCGTTTAATCTTGAATCATAATCAGTTCAAACCCATAATTTTTAATCATGAAAATCGTAACTAGAACCACACCACAGCAACGCTCAAAACACATATAAGCCACTGTATTTTCATAAAATTACAATAATGCATTAACTTAACCATGTTTCCACACTTCAAACTTCCGCGTATCTGAGCTGTTATTGCATTGTGTGACTTATCGCACAAAACCACTTTTTGCTTTTTTTTACTCTTAAGATGTCCTCTGCTCCAAAAGCGCAAATGCTGAGTGCAACAGCAGCGTTCAATAAAAGAGGACAATTGCAAAGATGAAACCTTTATTTAAAACAACACTGATCACCGCAGCATTATTCGCAACCACTCCACTATTTGCGAACACCGCAGTAGAAACCAATGCGAAAGTTGAAACACAGCAACCGTCTGTACTGCAAAATCTAAAACAAGACATTAATCAGTCTGCGCATACAGCGGGTGACAAAATTGAAAAAGGCGTCGATAAGACCAAAACATTCACCCAAGAAAAATGGCAAGACACCAAAGAATTCAGTGCTGACAAAAAGCAAGATGCAAAAAATAAATGGGCTGACCTAAAACAGTCAAAAGATGAAAAGTCAGATGCAGCGAAAGCCAAGATCGATGCCAAGGCTGAGCAAAATAAAGCTAAGCTTGATGAGCGCAAAGCACAGCTCGATGAAAAAGCTGCAAAAGACAAAGCAAAACTCGATGAACGTAAAAGCAATGTCGACAACAAAGTTAATCAAACCAAGAGCTATTTAGGTGAAAAAGCTCAGGAAGGTCGCCAATTTGCCAGTGAAAAATGGCAACAAACCAAAGCGAATTTCCAAAAAGGTCAAGAAGCCAATGTGAGTGGCAGTAGCAATGTGCAGTTGCAAACGCCTGTGGCACAAGCTGAAGTCCATAGCTCACACGAAGCCAGCTTAGGCGCTCACAAATAAGTAAACTGGCTTTCATACCCTCTCCTCCAGAGAGTAGGCTCACCCTTCGGTGGGCCTTTTTTTGCCTTCATCAAAATACAACCGTGTACAAAGCTGTCATTTGCTGTATTGATTTTGCTACGGCAGGTTTTTTTCGCTGCAATTTTTCCTATAATGCGTTAAAACCGTTCATCAGATAGAAAATCTATAAAATTCAGAGGTGAAGCTGTGAAAATTTCATTAAAAGCAACGTTATGCCTAAGCTTAATATTCACGACACCCATGCTTTGGGCACAAGAAAACACAGCATCGCAAAGTACTGAGCAACAAGCGAAAAAACCTGTGAGCCCTTATGGCGATAATCCAAATTTATTGCATGTGTGGGCCTATAAAGCCCAAGAAGGCGTGGTCGGTGCTGCTAAAAATATTGGTGAAATGACTGAACGTGGAGTTTCTAAAATTAAGCCTTCGGTTGACCAAGCTTGGGACAATACGAAAACTGCTACTCAAAATACAGTGCAACAGGTTGATCAGGGCGCACAGCAAGCCACTCAAAACGTCAATGAAAAATTGAAACAAACCCGTGAAAATATTACAGGTAAAACTAGCCAACCTGCGCCCATTAGCCAACAGTCGTTGAGTGAACCGTCTTCAGGCAATACAATCAATACGGCTCCAAGCAATAATGCGGGGCAAAATAATAATCAATATCCACAAAGTAGCTATCCATCGAGTTCGACGTCTACGACCTATCCAGTGACTGATTTATAATTTAACAGCACATTTAAAAGCTCAACTTTGGTTGGGCTTTTTTAAAACCAAAATTGAATGCTTTTGGTCTTTGGCCTATGCCTATAAAAACAATGAA
Source organism: Acinetobacter sp. YH12097 (assembly GCF_013419225.1). Lineage (NCBI taxonomy): Bacteria > Pseudomonadati > Pseudomonadota > Gammaproteobacteria > Moraxellales > Moraxellaceae > Acinetobacter > Acinetobacter sp. YH12097. Next base: position 40,974 of record NZ_VPAN01000004.1, read on the forward strand.
TTAATGAGAAAAAAATGCGAATTTTATTTGGTATCTTGCTTGGTATTCTGCTCTGCGTTGGCTCTGTGATTGGCTTACAACGTTTTCCACAATTGTTGAAAAGTTATCCACAGTTGCAGACTATTTTTCCCCAATTGTACGATTCATACCAATATAACCATGATGCTGAAGGTAAATTATTACAAACCTTAGAAATGCTTGATGACGAAGAATACAAGTCAACTGAAGGCAATGAAGCGACACTGTATCAACTTGATGGTCAATGCAAAATAAACCTCTATGTTTTTGGAGAATCTAATCAATCCCTAACAAGTTATTATTTTCACAATGATCAGATTTTACGTGCCTATGAGACAAATTTGATCTACCCAAATGGTGGCTTTAATCCTGTACCCAATACCAAAGAGCCTTTTAAACTCGAAAAAAGTTATTTACGAATCATGATGCCAAACAGTATCAAGACTGAACTTGAATTTGAGCGGATCAAAAATCATTTCAAACCAGCCTTCATTAAAGCCTGTTAATGCTGTGCATCTTCACTTTGAAGCGATTCACCACACTGTAAAAGTGTTATTGCTTACAGAGATATACCGCACGTACGGTCAATGCCATACAGAGCTGTAAAAGCATCAATCCAACACAGAAAAAGCAGTGTTAAAGACAAAATTTAGTTGACCTGACGACGAGGATGGCCCGCTTCAAAGGCTTCTACATTTTCCACCAATTGCTGCACAATGCGTTGTCGTGCATCGACGCTTCCCCATGCACTATGTGGGGTAATGATTAAATTTGGAATACTTGGGTCGAGCAGCACATTACCCTGCTTGGGTGGCTCTACCGTCAAGACATCGGTTGCTGCGCCTGCGATCTTTCCTGATTTTAATGCCTCGGCTAATGCAGATTCATTGACAACACCACCTCGTGCGCAATTGATCACAAAGGCCGATGCTTTCATTTGAGCCAAGCTTTCATGATTGAGTAAATCACGAGTTTCATCAGTTAAAGGACAATGCAAACTCAGAAAATCGACCTGCGCTAGCATCTCAGAAAATACCACTCGCTCAGCCGCCATGGGGCGATTCGGTAGCGCACCAATCATAATTTTCATGCCAAAAGCTTTAGCCAAATGTGCCACGGCTTGCCCCAATTCGCCATAGCCGACAATCCCCAAAGTCTTACCAGCCAACTCAATAATTGGAAAATCCAGTAAGCAGAACTGATCCGCTTTTTGCCAATTTCCCTGTTGAACCGCCCGATCATACTGTCGAAATGATGTCGCCAAGTTCAACATTAACATCAAGGTATGCTGTGCGACTGCAGCGGTGCCATAAGCTTGGCAATTACACACCACGATGCCTTGTTGCTGTGCGTGTACAAGGTCAACGTTATTGGTGCCAGTAGCAGAAATCAAGATCAGTTTTAATTGCGGATTGAGCTGCATGTGCTCAGCATTGATGTGTACTTTATTGCTGATAATCACATCAGCCCCTTGTATGCGCTGAGTAACCTCTGCAGCCGTTGTTGCGGGATAGAGCGTCAAGTCATCAAACTGTGCTTCTAGTCCGCTAAAATCTAAGTCCTGTTTATCTAGAGACTGATAATCTAGAAATACCGCTTTCATGGCTGCTTCCCTTCTGGCCGATTATAAAGATTCGATTGTGAATGATTAAAACCTGTGATGCACCAAAGTGCAATCGAACAGCATATAAAAAAACCCGCTATTTCGCGGGTTTATCGAGATGATGTTGCAGTGAATTTCGAATTTTGAGTATGACATAAATGGTCAGTATCGTAAGTAACAACATACTGCTGCTAAAAATCAGTATGCTTGAACTAACCCCCTGTGCATAGGCTGAACCCATGGTCAGCACTAAGATGAATAATACAGCAAGCATCTGTGTTGAATGCATACTGATACCCCTCATATTCCTTATGATGTTTTGGGCAGTATGATTGTTTTTTATACTGCCTTTCTCTCATCATAATCTCTTCCTACAAATTAGCAAGCTTTGGATTTTCAACTAAATGTCGAGCTTAAATCTGTTCGGGTTGCACCACGAACTGACAAGATGCATCGGCATTTTCCACAAAGAAGACTTGACCAAATTCATCGCTACTCAAACGCAGTTCTTTATAGTTCAGTGTGTAATAGCCCACATATTTCTGCATTAAAATCGGATGCATACCTGCCGCCAGTTCATCTTGAGCTAAGACCAATTTCATTACCTGACGGTCATTCATCACCACCATGTAACGCTCATCTTGGACTTGGACGTAAACTAGACCTGTGCCCTTCGGCTGCAAAGGAATCAAAAACTTATGGTTCAGCGCAATCACACCGGCTGCATAGCTTTCAATTTTTTGGCTAATCACATTAAACACTAAACCATGTTCAAACTGGTCGAGTAGCAGGCTACGATTTTCCTGTGGTAAAAAGGTCGTGATTCCTAACTTTTGTAGATCTTGCTCACTGACTTGTTTGTTATTAAACAATACCCGTAATAAGGTTTGTTTTTGTTTGGCATCAAAAAATTGTGGATCAAGCTGAAACGAATTGCTTTTTAAAATTTCACCCAAGGCATCTCGATGACGTGTCAGTAAATTTTCGATGACTTTTCGATAGTAGAATTTACTGTTTTTCTTAACCCGACGCATTTTTTGATAAAAATACGGCGCATCAAAAGGATGTCTCAAGAAATCATTTAACAGTTCTGAACTCGCCAATACCGCAATGGCATCATGCCCTGTAAACGGCAGATGCAACACATGCACATGCGGAATTAAAGCCTGTAGTTTTTCAAAGTGTGCGCGATCTTCTGGACAATAAGGATCATACACCACGATATATTCACGTGTAGTCGATACGTCTTCAGCAAGCACCCGCATATTGGCATGCAGATTGGGTTGAAAGAACATGCCATAGCGTGTATCGACAATATCGTCTGGGTCGATGGAGTACTGCGGCACCATACTGACCACACGCTGAAAACCAAATAAATTGGCATACTTAATGGCAGCATAGCCGCCCATGGAACCACCATAGGCAATTCGCAGCTCAAATTGATCAAGGATCGGCTTGATGGCTTGATACATCGGCTGCATTGACGATGCTGGAAACCACGATTTTTGTTTCGGCATCACACCGATCACATTAAAACCATATTTTTGCAAAGACTTCTCGGCATTGATGCTCAAGCCCTTGGCGCGGGTAATCAAATCACCGAAGGAGAAAATAAGCTCACGAGAACTGCCAGGCTGAAAAATGACACGAATTTGATCATCTTCAAAAATGATGTGCTTTTCCATTGTACTTTGCTCCAGTCCTTGTTGCGTCACGCTTTTCCTTCCTTGTTGCATTCAAAGTTTATCTTGTTCCGAATATGCTATTTTATAGAGGCCATACAGATTAAAAAGTGCAGAATATGACACATTCAATACATCCTGCCGCACAACAAGGCTTTAGCTCTGCAGCTGAACTCTATCAACAAGCCCGCCCTGACTACCCGATTGAAATCAGTGCGTGGCTACAACAACATTTAGCTTTAGCCCCTCAAGCCCATCTGGTGGACTTAGGCTCAGGTACAGGCAAATTTCTCGAGTATATTCGCCCACTCAGTGAAAATATCACCGCGATCGAACCTGTGCATGAAATGCTGCAACAATTGCAGAAAAAACATCCGCATATTGCAACTTTAGCCGCCCAAAGTGATCAGATTCCACTGCATGATCATTCTGTGGCAGCGGTATTTTGTGCCCAGTCTTTTCATTGGTTTGCCACCCCTGAAACCCTCAATGAAATCAGTCGTATCTTAGTTCCCAATGGGGATCTTGTATTGATTTGGAACCAACGTGATATCCAAGTCAATTGGGTCAAACAACTCGCTGATGTCTTGAGTGAGCTCGAAGGTGACACACCACGTTATCATAGTGGGCAATGGCAAAAAGTGTTTGAGCAGCAGCAAAAATTTAAATTAATTGCCGAAACCACCTTTCAACAATTGCATCATGGTACAGTGGAACACGTGGTTTCCAAACGATTATTGTCCACCAGTTTTATTGCAGCATTAAGCCCGGATGAACAACAAAAACTGAAACAACAATTTGAAAATATCGTGGCTGAATCAACCCAAAAGACTGCACAGGATTTCATTGATTTTCCGTATATCACGCATGTCTATATCTTTAGAAAAACATATTAGGACACGATTATGCTCTTGCCAATCTCTTTAAAGAAACTCAGTGTCATCTTCCTCATGGGTACGGTGCTAGGACTCACTGCATGTGAAAAATCATCAAAAACGGTGGAACAAAATAGTGAAATCAGTTCCGATGATCAAATCATGAAAGAGCTGAATAGTGATCCTATTAAAAACTTTGCCAAGACCCCAGATGATCTACACGACCTCACGCTACTGACACAATATGACGAGAGCTTTAGTCAAATTAGCGATGAGATGGAAGATGAGCTGATGAAACTGCGTGAGGAAGGAAAACTCACCGATGAATTTGCTACACAGCGTAAGCGTGACAACATCCAGTCGGCGCTGAATATGCTCAAAGAACTCGAAATGAAAACTGAGCAAGGCCGTTATATTCAAGGCTTGATGTATCAGTACTGGGACAATCAATCACAAATTTATCGTGAGAAAAATCAAGCAGCCGATGGCGAGTTAAAAAATCCTAGTGATAGTGTCAAAGGTCTCGGTCAGTTTATTCATGCTCAAGAACAATTGGGACATTGGCAGGAACAATATCCTGAACTACAAAAAACTCGACAGCCTTAATCTTCCAACCCTGTTGCAATCTATTCACCCAAATTCAACTTGGATGAATGAGAGAGCGATACGAGCTTATTACTTAACATCAAGGGTGCAAACCTGCCCTTGATGTGATTGCTCAATCTTGATTTTCGCTATGGTCGTTCAGCATATTGTGGTAAATCACCTGCGATATCATCCCATTCTGCTTTGGATGCGACAAAGATATGACAGGTTGGTTTCTGCGTCAGAGGTGTATCTAAGGTGCCTATACATAAGCGGTAATAATCAGGCGTTTCAGCCTTTATACTGATGATCGGCGAACCACACTCACTACAAAAACAGCGCTGTGTGGTAGCGGTAGACGCATACTGTTTCAGAAACTGCTCACCGGCTACAATTTTAAAATCTGCTTTAGCAATCGGGGCATTGGTCGCAAATGCTGTACCATTGGCTTTGCGGCACCGAGAACAATGGCATTGCATGATCTCACCGACCGGACCATTGATCTCATAACAAACCGCTCCACACAAGCAGCTTCCGGTATATTGTTCTTGTACGCGCATAGTGGTCTTTCTTAGAAGAATTTCATCTCAAAATATCACAACTCCTCAGCAAGATTGTGACAATTTGAAGCGCTTAGTTCTGCAAAGAAACCAGATAGTTTTGAACCCCTTCACCCGCTGCACGACCGGTCGCAAGGCATGCTGTTAGCAAATAGCCTCCTGTAGGCGCATCCCAATCCAACATTTCCCCGCAGACAAATACTGCAGGATTGCTCTTCAATTGTAAGCCATCATTTAGGACTGAATGCTTCACACCACCTGCGCAGCTAATCGCCTCATCTATCGGGCGAAATCCGTCAAGTTGAATATCTAAATGTTTAATTTTCGCTGCTAGTAAGGCCGGCTCATGCCACAAAGATTTATCCACCAGTTCACGGACCAGCGCAGCTTTCGCCGCATCTAAACCGGCTTTACGCCAAACATTGGTTAAAGACTGCTTTTTCGAAGGCTGTAGTTTCTTTACCAATTGCTCAACACTTTGATCTGGCAATAAGTCCAAAGTCAGCTGCATGGGCTGAGCAGATTTCACCTGTTGACGCAGTGCTCGACCTTGTTTGTAGATCAATCCACTTTCCAGTCCATAGTGTGAAATGATGATATCGCCTTGGGTCGGCTCGGCTTGATCGACCCATGCATTGACTCGTTTTAAGGGCTGTCCAAACACGGGCTGCATGAACTTCGACCAAACACGTTCCACACCAGCATTACTGGCCTGAAAAGTTTCAATGCTCTCAGGCTTCAGCCATTTTTGCCATGCGCCATCACTACCTAAACGTGACCAAGACATTGCGCCACATGCCATAATAATTGCATCAAAGCCAAGCACTTGACTTGATTCATCAACAAGGTTTTGAATTGTCAGCTGATTGGACTGTAAGTCCAAAACTTGATGTCGATAATGAAACTGCACCCCATCTAGACTGAGACGTTTTAACCATGCACGCAGCAAAGGCGCAGCTTTCATTTCAATAGGAAAGACCCGACCCGATGAACCAATATAGGTTTCAATACCCAGTCCCATCATCCATTGTTGAATCCATGCTGCATCCCACTGCTTAACCCATGGACTCAGCCATTCCACTTGATCATAGCGCTGTACAAATTGCTCAACGGGTTCTGCATGCGAAATATTCAGCCCCGTCTTGCCCGCCATTAGAAATTTACGGGCTGCCGATGGTTTTTGCTCATAAACATGAATGTCATAGTCAAATTGGCTAAGCACTTCCGCTGCCATCAATCCCGCAGGACCTGCCCCAATGATTGCAATACGCTGAGTCATGCCCGATTATTCCGCAGATGCTTCGGTGGGTTGAATACCTTGTAGCGGCTGAAAATCATCAAAACGTGTGGTGTAATCTACAGGCTTGGTAATGATTAGCTGCTGACAGAGTTCACCACGTTCAAGATATTTAATCTCAAAGTGTGTACGTGCTGAAGTCTCTGCAATGCGTTCTTTAACAAAAGGCAGCTTCCAAACATCGATTAACTGCTGCTGCGCTTCCTCAATGTATTCAGGAATATTACTCGCCAATGTAATCTGACCACCCGGCTGCAAACGCGACAATAAAAATTCAAAAAACGGCATATTTAACCAGCGCTGTGCAGGATTATGCGGTTCAGGGTTTGGATACAAAATAAAGAATTGCTGTACTTGCGCAGGATGTAAGGCATGTACTACCCAAGGCAATGCATCTGCATGAACAGGGCTAAGATTTTGCTGCCCTTCAATTTGATGCTGCTTTTGCATCGCCACAAATTTTTCACGTGTCCGCTCAACAGCAATCAATTGAAATTCAGGATGATTGGCTGAAAACAATAATGCATGTTTACCTTTACCAGCCCCAATTTCCACACAAATCGGTGTGGAATCAATCGGCTGAAAATCACGGGGAGCTCGCATACGCTGCGCTTGAAATTGACGAATAGGCATAAACAGATCAAACTAAACAGAACGGCATAAGTCTAACAACTGCGACTGTATTTGCCTAATTGAATCATCCGTTTTTGCTGGAGTTAAGCATGCCCACCACCATGAATTGTCCACGTTGCGGCGCATTGACGACTTGGGAAAATAATGAATATCGCCCGTTTTGCTCAGATCGTTGTAAATTGATTGATCTCGGTGCATGGGCCAATGATGAATATCGTCTGCCGACACAAGATGCACCTCAGGCCGATGGTGGCCGTGAAGAAGACCAATTCTAAGGACTCAAGTGCATAACCCTATTATTTAGGTAAATAAAACAGGAATCCGTTTGGATTCCTGTTTTGTTAATTTAAGTTTCTCAATCTAGTTGCTTAACCCGCTTTACCAGCAACGAAAGGATTATGTTGTTTTTCATAACCAATGGTACTCATTGGACCATGCCCTGAAATAAACTGCGTGTCATCCGGCAAGCTAAAACATTCACGCTGAATGGAGTCGAGTAATTGTTGATGGTTACCGCGTGGAAAATCTGTCCGGCCTATCGAGCCTTTAAATAACACATCCCCCGTCCAAAGCACGGCATATTTTGCGTTATAGAACATGACATGACCTGGTGTATGCCCCGGTGCAAAACGAACTTCAAACTCTTCTGCACCCAGCTTCAAGGTTTCGCCGCCTTCCAACCATTGGGTCACATGGACATTTTCAGGGATCGGGAAACCGTATTTCGCAGAAACCTCCTGAATCATGTCCAACCAAAACGCATCTTCTTTATGCGGGCCAATCACTGGAACATTCCAAGCTTGGGTTAATGCCCCAACCGCACCTGCATGGTCTAAATGGCCATGCGTTAACCACAAGGCTTTGACCGTTAAACCGAGCGCTTCAACTTCGGCTTTTAATTTTTCAGGCTCTCCCCCTGCATCAATCAAGACCGCTTCTTTCGACTCAGAGTCCCAAACAATGGAACAGTTTTGTTGAAATGCCGTAACGGGCACGATTTTAACTTGCAACATAGGGCGAAAACCTCAAGGCGATGAATGGGCTAATGTTTGCTTTAAGGCATCAAGATTAGCTTGAAGTAATAAATTGAGCAATGCGACATGATCATCCCGCGCGTTTAATGCAGGAATATAACCATATTCACCACCGCCTGCAGCTTGGAAAATTTCAGCATTTTGCAGCGCCAACTCTTCTAGCGTTTCCAAACAATCCGCTGAAAATGCAGGGCTCATAACCTGTACCGATTTCACGCCTTGTTTGCCCCATGCGTCCAAAGTGGCATCAGTATAAGGTTTCACCCATTCTTGCTTACCAAAGCGAGATTGGAAACTGATTTCATATTGATCTTCAGTTAAACCAAGCGCTTGCGCGACTAAATGTCCTGTTACACGGCAACGGTCAGCATAGGGATCACCCTTGTCTGCATAAGGCTGTGGAATGCCATGAAAAGACATCAATAACTTATCCGCGACCCCATGCTCCGCTTGATAATCACGCACACTTTGCGCTAAAGCTTGAATAAATAGCGGGTGCTGATAGTAATCACGAATAATACTCAAGCCCGGCAAATTGCGTTGCTGCGGAATCCATTGTGCGATCGCATCATATAGCGGTGCAGTCGATGTTGCTGAATATTGTGGGAATAGTGGAAACAGGACGATGTGGTCTTGTGGCTGCTGTGCCAATTGATCTAAAGCTGCTTGAATGCCTGGATTGCCATAGGTCATGGCAGGAACCACCTTCAGTTCAAATTCTGGATACGCTTGAGTTAAATGTGCTTTTACAGCGTCAACTTGCGCCAACAATATTTCACGCATAGGCGAATCATTGCCCCAAACCATTTCATAGGCATGCGCCACACGCTTTGGTCGAAATGGCAAAATGAACAAACGCAAAATCAATTGCCAAATCGGTTTTGGAATTTCAATCACCCGCTGATCTGACAAAAACTGTTGCAGAAAACGACGCACTGCGGGCACAGTTGGCGCATCAGGCGTGCCTAAGTTCGCCAGAATAATGGTGACTTTAGCTTTTTCGGCAGACAACATTACACTTTTTCCATCAATTTGAATGACGCTAATGTAGCAGCTTTTTATCTATTTTATAAAACAGATTAATATACAGTTTTAAATTGGAAAACCCGATCATTATCCAACAAATTACTTTCCAGTAGTTTTTGACCTTTCGAGGTCACTTGCCACAACATGCGTTGACGGTCATCACGTCCATTTGGAATGATCCAATCATTTTGACGCATTTGACTCTTGATACTATGCAAAGCCCGAATATTCACCTGAGCACGAGCAACCGCATGCGCACGAGGCATTTCAACGCGGGCATCTTCCAAACCTGTTTCGTTTAGAAATTCATTCATGCGTTTAGAGAAAAACTCTTCTGGGGTCGGATTGACAAAAGTTGAACCTAAAATCGAAAGCAACTGTGCCCACGTCATTTTTTTCTGAACTTTCAGCTCTTTAAAATTGCCGTCTTGATAGGCATGCATGCGATATTCAAAAGAGAACACTTCATGCATAGACACTTTCGGTAAGCTCAGGAATGGGTCGACTTCTCGTTTTCCTGATTCTGTTTCGAGTTGAACTAACTGGGCTTTTAAGCGATCAATTTCATCATGCAAAGCTTGGGTATTTTGCGGACGAACCCAACCTGAAACAGGATAGCGCTCTAGCATTTGCGGCATGTTCAATCGCACTGCCATTTCTAAATCACGCAAGGTTCGATAGCTAAAGACTTGATCCACTTCATTTTGCAATAGCTTACGAAAGTCTTTGAATTTTTCACGTAGCTCAGGCTTTTCATCATGCAAAGAAAGATCACGTGAATTTGGATCTTCATGCATAAACACAATGACCGGCTTTTGTTTCGTCACTGCATAAATATATTCAAGGTGCATATAACCCACACCTGAAACAGACTGCTCGCCATACTGACTACCCAGTAAGATCACCACATAATCACAGTCATCAATTTGACGACGCGCAAAAGCCGTACTTAATGGTGTGCGCTGTTCCAACCCCCAAGAGAAAAAACCCATCCCTACAAGCGTCTGAGCCAAAATGATCCGTTCTGGCTGCATTTCACTGCCAGATGTGGAAATGAATACTTGATAACGCTTATCGAGCATTAGAGATCCTCTTCCCGTTGCACGCTATATCCAGCACTCAAAAAAGTGGTTGCTGAAACATACAGCATGACTACCCCAAATAGATTTAAATTGTTTTATCTAAAATCGTTCAATCACAATGATTAAAATTCTAAACTTGCCGCCTGAATATTGCAGATTTTCCAAGTGATTTGATCATCTTGAATTAAGCGTGCTACCACAGGTGTTAAGTTTTCCGCATTATTTCCACTGACATAACATTCGATACGCAGTGAATCTTGGCGGTTATGCTCAAATAATAACTCATTTTTAATCAAAATTTGGGCTGTTTGTCGTGCAACCGCAAATCCTGAGTCAATTAATGTCAGCTTCTGACCAAAAATATACTGAATTGCCGATTTTAGGAAGGGGTAATGCGTACATCCAAGCACTAAATAATCTGCACCTGCATCTACAACTGGCTGTAATATCTCAGTTAATGTCTGCAGGCAAGGCTCAGTCATTTGCGCCCCCGCTTCAACAAAGGGCACCAATTCCAAAGAAGTCACTGACAAAACTTGCACCCCTGCAGGTTCAGCAAATCGCTGCATGACATCTTTGATTAATTTACCCCGAAAAGTCGCAGGCGTTGCGAGGACAGCCACAGTTTTACTTTTGGTCTGTAATACCGCAGGTTTTAAGGCTGGAACCAAGCCAATAATCGGAAAATTTTCACCGTAGTGTTCACGCAAATAATCCAAACTAAATGCCGATGCCGTATTGCATGCCACCACCGCGACTTTACACCCCTGACGGTATAACCACTCAATCGCATGTGCAGTCAGTTCACGGATGTCCTGATCTTGACGCGGGCCATAAGGGACATGTGCCGTATCTGCAAAATAAACAATCCGTTCATTCGGTAAATAACGTGCAATTTCCAACGCAACAGACAAACCACCAATACCTGAGTCAAATACCCCAATAGGCGCATCAGCAGTCGCTTTTGGCATGGGTACATTTAAGGGGTAAATGGGATGAATGGCGGTCATAGGGTCACTTTAATTTAGATTCAGAATGACAAGGTGGAAAGCTTAAACCTCAGGTGCCTAATTGCAAGTGCAAATCACCACTTTGTAACACTAAAATGGACTCCCCTTGCTCATTTTCAAGCAGCTCACCCATCTCGACTAAATGAAAAAATGCAGCACGTTGAATTAAGGCATTTATACCAAAACGAACATGCACATAAGGACGTAGTTCACCCTGATATTCACGCATAAAAATCGGATGTTCCTGATCAACAATAATCAGGTCTTGGGTGGTTGTGGTGAATTGAATATAGTTTTTAGCGTCAATCTCAACGTGATCCACCTGATTGACAAATAAAGGCTCATCTTCCACCTGTATTTCAATTTGTTCCACAGGGGTTTTTAAATAGAATTTCCCATCTTCTTTCCAAAGCACGGTTGAGAACAGATCAATGAGTGCTTGCCGCTTGATCAATTGACCATCGTGCCACCATTCTCCATTGGCTAAAACCTTCAAATCCATTGCACCACAATGCTTTGGATGCCATTGATCTAATGGAGGGATTGACCTTTTGTGACCGGACTGTCCATCTTTTAAGTATTGTGCAATGTTCATTAAATTTCTATCATCCCTATTAATGAATTTTTTCGTCGGGTTTTCGTTCAATTGCTGCTTCATCCGCCTAATAAATACCTTAGTGACGGAAAAATAATATGATTCAGCCAATTGGCTAGAACTCGGTTTAAAACTATACTAGCCCACAATATCAAAGACACGATAGAAAAATTGTGTCTGGGCATTAAGAACACTCATGGCAGCACCATTTAAATGAATTGAATGGATGCCACCTTCCGAAATATGAGGAGTCCTACATGGAACACATCGAACGTGAATCGATGGAGTTTGACGTAGTTATCGTCGGTGCAGGTCCTGCCGGCCTATCTGCTGCGATTAAAATTCGTCAACTTGCAATTGAAAATAACCTAAACGATCTGTCCGTTTGTGTCGTGGAAAAGGGCTCCGAAGTGGGTGCGCATATTCTATCAGGTGCTGTGCTTGAACCTCGCGCAATGAATGAATTGTTCCCAGATTGGAAAGAACAAGGTGCACCTTTAAATGTGCCTGTGACTGAAGATAAAACCTTCTTCTTATTGTCTGATGAAAAATCACAAGAAGCACCACATTGGATGGTGCCTAAAACCATGCATAACGATGGCAACTATGTTATTTCGTTAGGTAATGTGGTTCGTTGGTTGGGCGCTAAAGCTGAAGAATTAGAAGTGTCTATTTTCCCAGGTTTTGCAGCGTCTGAAATCCTTTACCACGAAGATGGTACTGTGAAAGGTATTCAGACTGGTGACATGGGCATTGGTAAAGATGGCGAACCAACGCATAACTTTACTCCTGGCTATGAACTTCATGCGAAATACACATTATTTGCTGAAGGCTGTCGTGGTCATTTAGGTAAACGTTTAATCCAAAAATTCAACTTGGATAAAGATGCCGATCCACAACATTACGGTATTGGTATTAAAGAATTATGGGAAATAGATCCTGCTAAACATAAACCAGGTTTGGTGATGCACGGTGCAGGTTGGCCTTTAAGTGAAACAGGTTCTTCAGGCGGTTGGTGGTTATACCACGCTGAAAACAACCAAGTGACTTTGGGCATGATCGTTGACTTATCATATACCAATCCACACATGTATCCATTTATGGAAATGCAACGTTGGAAAACACATCCACTGATCAAGCAATATCTTGAGGGTGGTAAACGTATTTCTTATGGCGCACGTGCGGTTGTAAAAGGTGGTTTCAACTCTCTACCTAAATTCACTTTCCCAGGTGGTAGCTTAATTGGTGATGACGCAGGTTTCCTAAACTTTGCAAAAATCAAAGGCTCTCACACTGCCATGAAATCAGGCATGCTGTGCGGTGAAGCTGTATTTGAAGCGATTGCTGCGGGTGTGGAAAAAGGTGGTGACCTTGCCATTGCACGTGTAACTGAAGGTGAAGACTTCTTCACAAAAGAGTTAACTGCGTACACAGACAAGTTTAACAACAGTTGGTTGAAAGAAGAGTTATATAACTCTCGTAACTTCGGCCCTGCTATGCATAAGTTTGGTCAATGGATGGGTGGTGCGTTCAACTTTGTTGATCAAAACATCTTTAAAGTGCCATTTACACTACATGACTTACAGCCAGACTTCAGCGCTTTAAAAACTGTTGATGCTGCGAACTTCAAACCTAATTATCCAAAACCAGATGGTAAAATAACATTTGACCGTTTGTCTTCAGTATTCGTATCGAATACCGTTCATGAAGAAAACCAGCCTGCTCACTTGAAACTGACAGATGCGTCTATTCCAGTAAATGTGAACTTACCAAAATGGGATGAGCCTGCTCAGCGCTACTGCCCTGCTGGTGTTTATGAAATTATGGAAGAGAATGCCGGTTCTAAGCGTTTCCAAATTAACGCAGCAAACTGTGTTCACTGTAAGACGTGTGATATCAAAGATCCGTCTCAAAACATTACTTGGGTAACACCTGAGGGTGGCGGTGGTCCGAACTATCCGAATATGTAATCTTTTTGAGATTGAAATAAACCCGCTTCGCGCGGGTTTATTTATATCGTATTAAAAACTATTTAGAGTTAATCACTAAATCATACTTTTTATTAAAATCAGTCACACCATCCATAACTCCTCCTCTAAACTCACCTTTAATTTCAATTTGATAATTACCTTCAACCTTTGGAGTTCCTTGTATCTTTATTACATTTCTATCAAATGGAGGCTCTCCCTCTATCGTGATAACAAGACCAGAATTACTTGGAAGGTTTGTAAAAAAATCTATATCTAAAATATTAATATCTTCAATTTTAATTGAATCTACATAGTATTTATTTAAAAAAGCGGGTTTCAAATAATCAGGATTTATTTTTATCTTCGACATACAGCCAAAAAGATTAAGAAAAACAAAAATTAAAAGATAATTTTTCATAATTAAAAAAATAAGTTTAAATGTTAAAAAAAATCAAATTCTAATTACATTCAAGAAAAAATATCTGATTTTTTATAACACAAACAAGCCAAACAAAATTCTATTTATATAGATTGGCTTTGTTACGAAAAAAATCTCTCCCTTCGCATAAAAAATATATTAAAAAACTAATTAATATATTTTTTTATTATTTTATTTAAATCTTTAGACTGACTAAACAAATAGCATTGGTAAAATAAATCATTACCTTTTTTGGGAGAAACATCATTTTTCACAAAAATTTCATTTTTATGATAATTCTTTACACGCTCATAAACATAATTATCTATTAGCTGAATTTCCTCAAATTCCAATCTTTCATTTTTCACAAACTCAAAACTATAATAAGAAAAATCTTTACCTGAAACCAAATCAGATTGATTATATTGCAAACATTTCATCAAAGTATAAGCTTTTAATGATTCAATATCAGATAAGGTTTTAGCCTGAACCTCAATTACATTAAAAATCAAAAAAAATAAAATAATATATCTCATTTTAATTCCCAAAAATCCACTTTTTGTGTTATGCCATTATTAACTTCAGTTGCAACCATCCAAAAATAATATACAGCTGATTCTGGATTATTTTGATCAATTGATGAGTAGAGCAATCCCCTACCATCTTCTCCTCCCTCCCATAACGTAAAATGACCAGTTGCATCACGCCATCCAGTTACTTCAAAAACAATAATTCCATTCTTATTTTTAATTTTTTCGATTATATTATTTCTTACAAAATCTAAACGGTGATCTAACTCTTCTGGCACATATGGGTTAATAGATGAAAGCTTTGGTAAAACTACTGATAGATCTGGATTTTTAAAAAGTGTATATAAATAAGCTTTTAAATCTCTGACACGTATCCAATAATTCTTTCCATCGTCACCAATAATTGTACCTCCTTTAGATGGTGCTCTCGGTAGTTGTACTCCTGATCGTATTAAGCCAGCACTCATTCTTAATGCACAAGTATTTGCATAGGCATCATTATTTATTTCTCTACCCAAAGCTTTCGAGATTTGCGGATACAAGGTTTCTTTCTGAATAGTATTGTTTGGATAGTTGACAGACATATCTGACCATCTTGGTCTATTAACTTTTAAGGGTTCTGATATAACACCGTCTACTTCTGCTTCGATAGCCATTTAAAGTAACTCTTCATTCAAAATTAATGATTTTTCATTTTTTAAAATATTTTTAATTTTTGCTGTACCATTTTTGATAGTTGCTTGAAATGCTAAAAATTCATTTTGATTACTAATTTTTTCATACACTGGATTTTTAACTTTTACAGTAACAGTTTCACCATCTGCATAATTTTCAGTTTCTATATGTAAATTGACATCAGTATAAAATCTTGAAGATTCTCCAATACGGTTTTCGTTTTCACCATAACTCCAATAAATTTTTTTAACTTTTTTCTTTAAAGTAAAATTTGTTAAATTTGGCAAAGTGAATAAATTATTGTGTGAACTTTGCCCAGCTAAAAATTGATGCTGCCCCGCCTTCACTTCAAACTTACCGCTAGTTGTCGATAATACACCCGCACTACTAATTTCAATCTGACTACCACCAGCAGTCAGCACGATTTTTTTGCTCGCTTTGATTTCAACCTTATCTTCAGTCGAAATAATTTGAATACCTTTTCGCGCAATCAAGTCTGCCCCATCACCTTGAGCTTGGATTTCAACTTTGCCTTTGCCTGCATACGCACGGAATCCCTCTTGTGCTGCAAATAGACTGATCTTGCTTTGTGCATGGGCAATTAAGGATTTTTGACTGCTGAGGTTGATGCTCTCGCCTGCACTTTGGCTGATCTGCCCATCTGCTGAAAGATGAATATCTTCCTGACTACTCACAGCAATTGAGTTTGGTGCAGATAAAATCATTAAGGCTTGTTTAAAGGCATCGGCTTTTTCTTTACTTCCTTTTTCGATTTGTCCAAGGAAGTTTTTTAAATTATCTAAGACTTCAAGTGGGTCAGTTTGTTGATTTTTCGCCACTTCACTTAAGGCTTTGCTACTGTTTAAGTTGGCTTCAATCTGTTCTTTCGCAGTTTGTGCATCGAGGTGCATTGCTGCTGCTTGTTGTTGTGGGTGTGTACTGACAAGTAGCCCTTGTCCTGCACGCACTGCGCCCCATTGATCCGTTCTTAGTTCAAAGCCTTCGCCTCGTCCTTCACTTTCTGCAGTTTCTTTCGGATGACTGAGGTTACCGAGGTTGAGCTGAGTTGCACCATGGGTGCTTTGTAATTGTGTCGAGATTTGTCCAGTCGTGTCATCAAAGCGTAGTTGTCCATAGCCTTCACCTTGGACTTCCTTACTTTTTATTCCAGCCAGTTTTTTGGTGTCTGGCAGTTTACCTTTACTATCAAATTGCGTCGGACTGCGCTGTGCTTCATGTATGCGCCCCACCACAAATGGTCGGTCGATATTACCGTCAAAGAAATCGATGACCACGATTTCATTAATGCGCGGTAAGAAGCGTGCACCATAGCCTTCGCCTGCCCATGGAGTCAGTACATCTACCCATGCAGAGTCCGTATCATTGTCATTGCTGCCTGCACCGCCATCATGGCTGTGGTCATCTCCACGGGTAAATAAGAAGCGGACTTTGATTCGTCCCCATTCATCCACATGTATTTCTTCACCGCTTGGACCAACGACTTTAGCACGTTGCGGATGGGTGCTTGGATGGTGTTCGAGTGGGTTATATTCAGGAACAGTCGAAATATTGCGGCGTTGTAATATGAGCTGATTGGCCTGACGCTCTGCCTGTTCATGGATGGGTTTAATATTCCACTGGCTTTGTTCAATCAGTTGATTGACCTGTTCAGTGAGATCTTTGGGTAAGTTATTTTGGTTATAGAATTTCTTTTCTGTGATTAAAAATTGTTTGTCTGCACCACTGTGTTGATCAATTTCAGGGTGTTCATTCAATTCAAACCAATACCCCACTTGTGTATCACGCACGGTCGATTGTGCATTAAATTTTTTCGATTGCAGCTCGTGATAGCGCGTTAGGTTTTGATTCAGTTTTTCAATTTGGCTATTGGATGAAGCCGTAGCTTGATCTTCGCCTTTTAAGTCTTGCATCCATGCAGGGCTGATATGCCATGCTTGCTCCAAACTTAAGCTGGCATTGTCTTGGCTTTGGCTATGCTGATGTTTGCTTTGAACTGAACCTGCACCTTCTTCTTGGCTCAGTCCATCGGCTTGCCAGCGCTGCACATGGACCGCAGTCGGTTGAATGCTACGCTCACCGATCAAGCTGGTGATGCTGTCTTGTTTTTCAGTGGCGCTAGAGCGATGAAAGCGGATGCTACGACGGCTGAGTGCTTGATATTGGCTATTGTCATCAATCAGGCGAAGTTTTTGTTTTTCAATTGGCGCTGAAGAATGCGGCACTTTCAGCTGCGCTTCATCAATGAGCCAGTTGATACCCTCACTGCGCCAAAGTCGGGTTAAAAAGTCATAATCGCTTTCATTCGACTGCATGATGAAAGGTCGAACGTCATAGTTTTGGCCTAAACCGCTTAGATCTAGCGTTAGACTGGCAGCAAAAAGCGGACTTTTGCTTTGCCATTCTTTAAAGAGAGTTTCACTGACATCGCGAACAGATTTGTTCATAAACACACGGCTGTTGCGGCGCTTATGCCATAGCGATGTTGCATCTTCTAAAGTGAGTTTATACAGCGTGAGTGAACCGTCACTCTGCCCTTGGGTCGCTTCGGTAATAATACCCGTGGTACGGAAGAGTTCACCCTGATCTGTCACTTGATCAACAGCGACCTGTGCGCCAATAAATTGTTTTAGTGGAATAAGGGCATTGGTAGATAGGCAAATCAAAGTCGCTTGTACGCCTTGGTTTAAGATATGCTCCCCATCAATACGTTGAATAAAAAGCTCGTCATTCAACGCAGGGTTGGAAAATTGCACATGAATGGCACGTTTTTGGGCGGATAAGCCTAATTTTTCAAGTATAAGAGCAATCGAATTTAACATTTTAAAAGTCTGTTTTTTAAACTTTGTATAATTATGCTGCGAATGATATAGGCTAGCCATCAGACTTGACCAGCCTATTTTATTAATAAAAATGTAACATCTTAATAATTATTATTTTTTACAATCTCTTAAATTAACCTTTCTGAACCAAATAATGGAATTCTTTATTTCCATTTTCATCAAGACGTTCTTCTTGAAGCAAAAGCTCATGCCCTAAATGCATACAAAATTTCGGAATATCCCAAAATGTCGAATTATCTGTTGCAAAAACCTCAACAATATCGCCCGATTTTGATTTACGAATGGCTTGATGCAACATCATCACAGGCTCAGGGCAACGTAAGCCACGGGTGTTTAATTGAATTGATGGGGGCACAGAAGGCTCAGACATAAGAAAACTCAGCATTAAAATCTAACGCTATTTTAGCATAATCCTGAAGACCGAATGTTAGCTTGAAAAATGCAGATGATAACGTCTTAAAATGACTTCATCGCTCATCATCTAGATCAACATTAACAATAGACAACTGTATTTTCTACGGTATGATAAAATCATCATTTATTAGATATTAAGAGTCTTTAGGAAAGATCATGCAAGAGGAATCCGGCCCGTCGTGGGGCATGCGCGGCTTACGTAAATGGCTGGGCACTGCACCAGAAACCCGTGACGAACTGTTGAAATTGGTACAAGATTCACGTCGCTTCTTAGAACCCGATACAGTTGCCATGCTCGAAGGGGTACTCGACTTACCTGCAACTAAAATCCGCGAGGTCATGACTCCCCGTACTGCGATGATCAGCTTACAAGAAGATGATGAGTTATTAGATATTTTGCATGTACTTGTTGAATCTGCACACTCACGTTTCCCTGTCTTTTCTTCAGACCAGCCAGACAATGTCGTCGGTATTCTCTTGGCCAAAGATTTGTTGCCATTTTTGACAGAACCGACCACCAAAGTCGATATTCGTGCATTAATGCGCCAACCCTTATTTGTACCTGAGAGCGCGCGTTCTGACCAAGTTTTACGTATGTTGAAAAATACCCAAACCCATATCGCTGTTGTGATTGATGAATATGGCACAACTTCAGGCTTAGTGACTTTAGAAGACATTCTTGAAGAAATTGTGGGTGAAATTGAAGATGAACACGACAAAGTTGATGAAGAAGCTCAATTTATCATTCCAGATGAAGACCCGTTAAGTGCAAATACATGGTTGGTTCAAGCACTTACACCAATTGAACACTTTAACAATCTTTTAGATGCTGATTTTTCAGATGATGAAGTAGAAACTGTGGGCGGCTTACTGCTACAAGAAATGGGCTTGGTCAGTGATTTACAAGGTCAAGTGATTGAACTTGAAAACTGGGAATTTACCATTTTGGAGGCAGATGCACGTACTATTCATCTGATCCGAGCTGTCCGTAAATGAGAACCTACTTTGATAAGCTGCTAAACCACTCACAACAAAAAAAACAGCTACCTTTCATCTATCCTTTGCTGATTGCATTATTTTCAGGTGCCATCTTCAGCTTGTCGCTGGCACCTTATCATTATTGGTGGTTGGCAATTTTATCTCCAGCCATTCTGTATGCCTGCCTAAGTCAACGTGCACCTAAACAATCGTTTTTCATTGGTCTAGCGTATGGCTTTGGCTTATGGTTTGTTGGGGCTTTTTGGCTCTATACCTCGATCCATGTCTATGGTGATACCAATTCAGCACTGAGTGTTTTGATGATTGCCATTATGGCGATTGTGATGGGGCTGTTTACCGCAGTTCAGAGTTGGCTCTACCGCCGCTTCTTTCCAGAAACCCCACTGACCTTTGCGCCACTGTGGGTGTTTTTCGAGTGGAGTAAAACTTGGGTCTTTACCGGTTTTCCATGGCTGTTTGCAGGTTATGCCTTTACTGAACGATTCCTCGATGGCTATGCGCCATTATTCGGGATCTTTGGGGTATCTTTTGCGGTCATTGTATTGGCCTGCGCCTTGGTTGAAATCCTGCGTAAACGCATCTTTTGGATTGTTCCATCTACCCTTGTTTTGCTCGGGGCATGGGGTGCAGCGCAACTGCAATTTGTTCAGCCTAAAAATGAAAAACCGCTGAGTGTTTCCTTAATTCAAGGCAATATTCCACAAGATTTAAAATGGTTAACAGAATACCAAGCTCAAACCTTAATGAAATATGCATCATTAAGTCGGACCGAATGGGGCCGTGATGTCATTGTTTGGCCTGAATCCTCCATTCCAATGTTCCAAACCGATATAGAGCCGTTTTTGGATGCGATGAAAGTCCAAGCCAATAAAACAGGAACGGCTTGGGTGACAGGTATTCCCTATTGGGACTTGGCAGAATCACAGCAAAACCAACACCCTATGTATTACAACACCATCATGGCTACTGGTGATGAATCTTCAGGTCTATACAAGAAGCAACGTCTAGTTCCCTTTGGTGAATACATTCCGCTTTCAGGGATGTTAAGTTGGGTACTGCCTGCCCTACAAAATGACCCGTCGATGAGTGGCTTTTCACGTGGTGCAAACAACCAAAAGCCTTTGAATGTTAAAGGTCATGATTTAGGTGCGGCGATTTGCTATGAAGTGGCTTATCCCAACTTAACCCGTCGTAATGCCAGTCAAAGTGACTACTTAGTGACTATTTCCAATGATGCATGGTTTACTGGAACAGCGAGCCCGCATCAGCACCTACAAATGGTTCAAATGCGTGCCAAAGAAAATGGCCGTTGGTTTATTCGTGCAACCAATACAGGTATTACCGCCTTTATTGATCATAATGGTCACATTGTGAAACAGGCACCGATGGATAAAGATGCAGTACTGCGTGGTGATTTACCTGCCATGCAAGGCGAAACGCTTTACACTCGCTTAAGTGATTGGCCTGTGTTGATTTTCTCATTCTTGCTATTGGTTCTCGGTTGGATTTATCGCCCGCGTAAAGTTGATATTTCTTTTAAATCACGCCGTTAATTCCGCTACAAAAGATCAAAAAACCGAGCTTTGGCTCGGTTTTTTATTGATAAACTTTCAACGTGCCAGCTCATCTTACTTTTTCAAAGCAACTTAGTGCCGAGGGGAATCTCTGCATCAGGCACACAAAGAGCAACATGCCCCTCTGCATTATGAAAACCTGTGACCAAACACTCTGACTGGATCGGCCCAATTTGTTTTTTTGGAAAATTCACGACGGCAACGACCAATTTTCCCACTAGATTTTCCGGCTGATACAGCTGTGTAATTTGTGCACTGGACTTTTTAATGCCCAGTTCCTCTCCAAAATCCACATGGAGAATGTACGCGGGTTTACGTGCTTGCTCAAAGACTTCAGCCTGTACAATTTTCCCCACACGTAATTCAACTTTCAAAAAATCTTGCCAATCAATCTGTTGCATTTTTCCCTCTTTTCTTCTCTTTGTTGTGCTTCATCTGACTATCTATGCATTATAAAAATTTGATTCAGGCTGACGATATGTGAAGCAGACATTCGATGCGTCAAAACGGACAAAGTAACGTCATCTTAGAACAAGTTTCACATTAATGTAGGCTAACTGTTCATTAGCACGAGACATAAAAAAACTGGAGCAAGCCCCAGTTTGGAAGGTTAATTTTGGGGTTATAACTGAGTAACTAAATAGGAAAGCATGGCAGCTAAAGACACCATTGGAATATATCGATAAAGACGAACAACCATTTGTTCGATGGCAGATGCATGTTCTTGTTTTAAATTTGCCACAGTCGCTTTTAATGCAGACCAAAAACTTAAAGCCAGTAATGAACTCATTAAGCTCATGGCAAAGAAGCCCACCATAATTTGGCTACTGCCCTCAGTGCTTTGCCATAAATACACAATGCCTTGACTGATCGGCAGAATACTTAAAATGAAAAGAACAGATTTCAGCATAGACCAATGAAATTGGTTAATTTCATCCGTTAATAATAATGCTTTCATACTATCCTCCATGGCTAAAAAAGTACCATAAAAGATATTATGCGCGGTTTTATTTAAATGAAAAGCCTATATTTATTCATATTTTGCGATTATTGTAATCAATAAAATTGGGAATAATTCTTATTATAAATATCACATATTTTATATTATGCAATTTAAAGTAAATTCAATAACTTAATATTAATTTTATAATTAAGATTTATTATCACTTCACTCAATATTGAAACATCCTATTAAGTGAAGTGATTAATTCCATTAAAACTGAATATATAATTATTCTCAGTTAGTGTTTATAGTAAATATCGGCATCATTTTCTTCACCGCCAGACTGACCATCCGCACCAAATGAATAAAGATCATAAGGACGGCCTTCAGAACCTGGAATCACATATTGAATGTCATTGTCCCAACTGTCTTTTGGATAGCCGCCTTTGATATAGCCACCCGGCAACCAGTTTTTAGCAGACTCTGGTTTGGTGACCAAAGCATTTAATCCGCCGTCTTGCATTGAAGGGAATTTACCATTGTCCATTTTGTATTGATCTAATGAGCCAGCGACACTTTTTAAAGTAATCGCCGTAGTATCGACTTTAGCTTTTTCACCACGGCCCATCACGTTCGGTACAATCAGCGCTGCCAAAACACCTAAAATGACAATGACCACCATCACTTCAATTAAAGTAAAACCTTGTTGCTTCATATTTTTTGTCTTCACTTGCATGTTACAAATCTCTGTTCACATCATTGTTCGAATGTTTTAAATCATATTATTCATATTCACGATTGGCAGCATCACAGCAATAACGATCACTAGTACAATGCTCGCCATAAATACCAACATCAGCGGCTCAAGTAACGCCAATAAAGTTGAAATTAAGGTCGTCACTTCTCGGTCTTGCATCGTCGACGCACGTTCGAGCATCCGATCTAATTCGCCTGAACTTTCACCACTTTTGATCATTTGTACCATCATCGGTGGGAAATAACCACTTCGCTCAAGCTGTGTTGCTAAATTACCACCTTCTGTTACTTTCTCTGCCGCAAGGTTGACCGAATCTCGAATCACCCAATTATTACTGACCGCTGCTCCAATTTTTAAAGCGTCGACCAAAGGCACACCAGACTTGGTTAAAATCGATAAAGTACTGGCAAAACGAGCGGCATTAATGCCTTTAGACAGTTTGGAAAATAACGGTAATTTCAAGGTCAAACGGTCAAAGGCATAATGTCCCGCTGCTGTTCTTAGGAATCGAACCAAGAGAAAAATCGAGACTACGCTACCGACCAATAAAAATGGCCAAGCCATTCGAATAAAATCACTGGCTTTCATTAAAGCGACCGTTATCCACGGTAAGGCATCTTTGCTTTGATCAAAGGTTTTAACAATATCTGGGACCACATAGGTCATGAGTCCCATCACAATACCGAAAGACATTAACATCAGGATGACCGGATAAATCATCGCACCCTGCACTTTCTTTTGCATGGCGAAGCGATTTTCGGTGTAATCGGCAAGTTGGTCGAGAATGAGATCGAGATGACCTGAACGCTCACCTGCTGCAATCGTGGCAATATACAGTTCAGGAAAGCGTCCCGCTTGTTGTAGTGCGTTGGCTAAAGAATGTCCTTCCAAAACTTTAGAACGCACCGACATCAACAGGTTTTGCACATGGGCTTTTTCGTTTTGTTTTCCCACAGCACGAATCGCTTCTTCTAATGGTATTGCAGCGGCAACCAAAACTGAAAGTTGGCGAGTCAATAAAGCCAAGTCATAGGCATTCAGCCCTTTTTGAAACCAGCGCTGCTGCGCGTGTTTGTCTTTTTGCTCTATCGGATCGACAGCAACTGGAATGAGTGACTGATCTCTGAGCTGTTGACGAATTTGACGCGCAGAATCACCCTCAAGTACACCCTTCTGCTGCTTCCCTGAAGCGTCTATGGCAGTAAACTGATATGCAGGCATTGTAATGCTCTAATTTTCCAAAATTTCTATCAGCGCAGTTGCGTCTGACCATCAAAATCATTCATATTCTTAGATATAAAATATGAGCTCACTCTAACACAACTCCTTTACGATCACGACGAAATTTAATCAGGAACTTATCCACGTTTTATGGCAAATTCAGCGAGCATTGCAACACCTATTTACCGCGTTCGAGTCGCCGTTCCGGTATATTTATACGACTGCTTCGATTACAGCTTAAACCAAGAGCAATACCAACAAGCTGAAGTAGGTGCACGCGTTGCTGTATCTTTTGGTCGGCAAAATTTGACCGGTATCATCGTGGAAAAAATTGCTCCCGATGCACCACTCGATTCAAGCTTTAAACTCAAGGCCATTACCGAACTTCTTGATGATCGTGCCATTTTAGATGAGAAAGTTTTAAATTTATTGACATGGTCTGCACAGTATTACCAATTTCCGATTGGTGAAGTGATGCAAAGTGCCCTTCCGACGCTGTTACGCCAAGGAAAGCCCTATAATTTATTGGCACGGACATGGAATCTGATTGACCATAATGCTGAAGCCAAAATTAAACGTTCAGAGCGTCAACAAGAGGCGTATAAAATACTAAAATTACATCCCACAGGCACAGGTGAAAATCTTTTAAATTTGTCAGGTGTGGAAACCGCGACACTCAAAGCATTAGAGAAAAAAGGTATCTGCCAATGTGTCTTGGCGGAACAGGACTTTAGCCCGATGCCCATGAGCATGGCGCAAATGCCACTCACTGCAAATCCTGAGCAAAAGAAAGCCATTGATCGGGTGTTAAAGGCGCGTAATCAATATCAGGCATTTTTACTTGATGGTCTGACCGGCAGCGGTAAAACCGAAGTCTATTTACAAATCATGCAAGAGGTTCTTAAGCAAGGCAAACAGGTCTTGGTTTTGGTACCTGAAATTGGACTCACCCCACAGACCATTAGCCGTTTCCAATCACGTTTTCATTGCAATATTGCCCTACTACATTCGGGTTTGAACGATTCAAAACGTATGCAAGCTTGGCAAGCGGCGCAAACGGGCAAGGCGTCTATTATCTTAGGCACGCGTTCTGCGATTTATACCCCACTGCCGAATCTAGGTTTAATTGTGATTGATGAAGAGCATGATCTGTCCTTTAAACAACAAGAAGGCTTTCGCTATCACGCTCGGGATGTCGCACTTTACCGTGGGCATCTGGAACAATGCCCTGTCATTTTAGGTTCTGCCACGCCTAGTATCGAGTGCTATGCACTGGCGAAACAAGGCAAAATGACCGTACTGGAATTGAACCAACGTGCGGGCACTGCGGTCATGCCGAAAATGCACATCCTTGATCTGAAAGTGGCACAGAAACAGCATGGAATCAGCCAATTATTAATTGGTGAAATCCGTAAGCGCCTTGAAAAAAAAGAACAAGTGTTAGTGTTCTTAAACCGTCGTGGATATGCCCCGGTTTTAATTTGTGAAAGCTGTGCATGGCAGGCCAAATGTCCGCACTGTGATGCCAATTTCACGGTACACCGCACACCCTATCAACACCTACATTGTCACCACTGCGGCACCATTCACCGTATGCCAGAGCATTGTCCACAGTGTAATCACCAAGAACTGAAATCCGTGGGTATGGGTACAGCGAAGGTTGAAGAAAGCCTAAATGAGCTATTTCCGCAGCATGACGTTATACGGGTCGATCGTGATTCCACCAGTCGAGTCGGCAGTTGGCAAAAAATCTATGACAAGATTCAAAAAAGCGAACCTGCCATTTTACTCGGTACACAAATGCTGGCCAAAGGACATCATTTCCCTTACGTCACCTTGGTGGCGATTTTAGATATCGATTCAGGTCTACTGAGTGTGGACTTCCGTGCCATCGAGCGTACTGCACAGCTCATTGTACAAGTCACTGGGCGTGCCGGCCGTGGTGAACGTAAAGGCGATGTGTTTTTACAAACCCTAAGACCCGACCATCCGCTTTTGAATATCTTGGTCAATGAGGACTATCGAAAATTTGCCAAAGAAACCATGAAAGAACGGGAAATGGCACAAATGCCACCGTTTCGCTATGCCGCATTGGTGCGCTGTGAGTCCAAAAACCAAGAACTCAATACTGAATTTTTACAGCAACATGCCCAATTGCTGCGTCAGGACTCTGCTGGAATTATTGACATTTGGGGGCCGATTCCTGCCCCGATGGAGCGCAAAGCCGGACGTTATCAATCCCACATGGTTTTACTGTCTACAGATCGTGCGCGCTTACATTATTATCTGCGTTATTGGTGGCAAAACATCTTGCATAACAAGCCATCAAATATGAAATTGAGCCTCGATATAGACCCACAGGAACTCAGTTAAACGCGTACAATTCAGTCTGAAAAATCAGTCATACTGAATTGCAACTTTCGACCAAAAATACCACTCTAGGACGAGTAAATGTCACTACTGTTACAGATCACAATTTTCCTTGGCGCATCCTTATTGCTTGTCCCTTTGCTCAAGCGCTTTGGTATTGCAACGGTTTTGGGATATCTGTTCACTGGTATTTTGCTCGGCCCCGATGTCTTTAACATTGCCAGTGATCCCGAAGCGATCCAAGAGCTCGCTGAGTTTGGCGTGATCTTACTGATGTTCCTGATCGGCCTCGAACTGCGTCCACAGCGGCTATGGAGTATGCGTAGTTCTATTTTCGGCATGGGCAGTTTACAAGTCGGTCTGACCGGTCTGCTTTTAGCGCTAGGCAGTTTTTTTGCCTTACAACAAGGCATTGCAGCCAGTATCGTTATCGGTTTCGCTCTCGCTCTTTCTTCTACTGCCTTTGTCTTGCAGATGCTGAGTGAAAAACAGCAATTAAACACCACCTATGGGCAACAATCCTTTTCGATTTTGCTGTTTCAAGATATGGCCGCAATTCCCCTGATTGCAGTCATCCCCCTGCTCGCAGGAACAGAATCATCACATCACGGAATCGCCTATTTCGCTGCAATCATTGCAACTTTTTCAGGCTTATTTTTATTTAGTCGATACTTAATGCGGCCTTTTTTCCGTTTCGTCGCGAAAAGTGGCGCGCATGAACTGATCACTGCTGTTGGCTTATTTATTGTGCTGGGTGTCGTGGTGTTGATGGATGTACTGGGCATCAGTACCACACTCGGAGCATTTCTGACGGGCGTGCTATTGGCAGACTCGGAATTCCGCCATGAACTCGAAGCCAGTATTGCTCCGTTTAAAGGGCTTTTACTTGGGCTGTTCTTTATGACCGTGGGAATGACCACGGAACTGTCATTATTCGTTGAAATGCCGTGGTTCATTATCGGTGGTGCGTTGGCACTGATGCTCATCAAAATGGCGTCACTTACCGCGATTGCGCGTTATCTTAAAAATACATGGCGCAACAGTATTTTACTGGCAACCTGTTTGGCTCAAGGCGGTGAATTTGCCTTTGTGGTCTTTAGCGTGGCGAAAAGTGAAAATGTCGTACAGCAGGCCATTTTGGAGCCATTAACCCTCATCGTCACTTTGTCGATGGTGTTGACCCCTATGTTGTACTGGTTAATACAATCACAAATTTTGCCACGTTTTAATCCAAAAACCATCCCCGAATATGACGACATTCCGGATGAACATAATCCTGTGATTATTGCGGGCTTTGGACGTTTTGGACAAATCATTGCTCGTGTGGCGCATTTACAGCATTTGTCTTTTACCGCTATTGATAGCAACTTAGACAAAGTCGATTTCGTACGTAATTATGGTGGTCATCTGTATTATGGCGATGCCACACAACCAGATATTTTACGCGCTGCGTGCATTGAACATGCCAAAGTGTTCGTCCTTGCTATTGATGATATTGAAGACTCGATGAATGTGGCGCGTCATATTCGCCTGAATTACCCTCAGTTAAAATTATTGGTCCGTGCGCGTGACCGTCATCAAGTGCATTTGCTGCGTGATTTGGGGATTGAGCATATTTGGCGTGAAACCTATTTATCCTCTTTAGGAATGGCCTATCACATGTTGTGTGACTTAGGCATCAGCGATGAAGATGCCTATAAAAGTATCGAGTTGTTCCGTGATTATGATGAAAAACTGCTGACTCAACAGCAGCAAATCTATACCGATGAACAAAAGATTTATGAAACGCATCGTAACGCTTTAGCTGAACTGGAACATTTGTTTGAAAGTGATGCGCAAGCCCGTGAAAAACCTACAGGTGTTGATTTACAACGCAGCTTACAACGTCATCGTATTGATGTCACAAGAGATGATAATGAATGACTTGTGTTTTACAATATCGTCACCATTAAAGCAGGGTTATGGAGAATTTTATGTCAGATTTACGCCAACGCTTTTTTATTGAAGATAGCCCTGTTCGTGGAGAAGTGGTTCATCTTGAAGAAGCCCTACAAACGATTCTTGCACAGCGTGACTATGCACCTGCTGTACAAATTCTCTTGGGTGAAATGCTCAGCGCGACTGCCTTGTTGGCCAGTACCTTAAAAATTAAAGGTCGTATTAGCTTACAAATTCAAGCAGCAGGCACATTTAAATGGGCAATGGCGGAATGTAATCATCTCGGTGAAGTTCGCGCACTTGCAGATTATGAAGAAGACCCGCACTTTCAAGCCGCTGAAGACAGCAGCACGGTACTCAAAGCCTTGGTTAACCCTGTGCTTTTCATTAATATCGAGCCTGAATTTGGTGAGCGTTATCAAGGGATTGTACCTTTAGACAAACCGACTTTAGCGGGTTGCTTGATGCAATATTATGATTTATCTGCACAAATCCCAACACGTATCGTCTTAGCAAGCAGCAACAGTCGTTCAGGTGGTTTACTGATTCAGTTATTACCTCGGAATAGCGAAGAAGAACAACGCCGAGTTGATGAAGATCTATGGCCACGTTTAACCATGCTGACCGAGACATTAAAAGCAGAAGAGTTAACGTCTTTATCTGCAAACGAAATTTTATATCGTTTATATAACGAAGAAGAAGTTCGTCTACCTGAAACTGAAGCCTTAAAATTTGGCTGCACGTGTTCAAAAGAACGCTGTGCAACAGCACTTGAACAAATTGGTGTTGCTGCAGTTCGTGAAACTCTAGAGTTTCAAAACCCAATTGAAATGGACTGCCAATTCTGTAATACAAAATATACTTTTACGGCAGAAGAAGCTTTATCCCTTTTTGGTCAACACCTCAGCTAAATCATTGCATGATTAAAAGCCTAAATCTAAGCATCCCTCGGGGTGCTTTTTTATTGTCCCCGCAAAATTGAGACCAGCTACTTTCTTGCGCTTAGTCGAATGGGTTCGAACTATAAAGCATCAACATGATCAGCTGTATTTGCGATCAATTTTTTTTCGAGTAGAATCGCGCCAGAAATAAAGTCAAAAAAACCAACAAAGCTTTATTTTTAATAGAAAAATAATGTAAAAAAATTGGATAAAATATGAAACTCAAAACACTCGCTATTCCTTTAGCCATGTTCTGCTTTGGCCCAATGACAGCACATGCAGCAGACCTCGTCGGGACCTGGAAAACCATAGATGACAAAACAGGCTATGCACGTGCTGAAGTCCAAATCACCAAATTAAAAGACGGCAGCTATAGCGGTAAAATCACCAAAGTGCATGCCATCCCCAACCGCCCTGTCACCACCATTTGTGAAAAATGCGAAGGTAAACTCAAAAATGCACCCTTAATTGGTTTACCGATCTTCTCTGGCTTTAAACATAATGCAAAAGAGAATGCGTACACCGATGGCAAGGTGATCGACCCACTTTCAGGCAATACCTATCAAGGTAAAGGGCAATTAAATGCGCGGGGTAATGTCCTGACACTTCGAGGGTATGTCGGAACCACGCTCCTCGGCCGGACGGTATCCTGGATCCGCGTCAACTAAAGTCGCCATTTGGCTTTCATTGGCATGATGAACTCAACTCCAGACGAGTTCATCATGCCGATAATAATCTACTTTGAGATGAATTCCGACTATTTTACTAGTGCGTAGACGTTCAGCATAAACCTCATTTAGCGCCAACTCGTTCATGTTTTGGCTCAAAATATAAATACCAATTCTTAAAAAATCACTAGAATATTCATATTATTTCAGGCTACATTAAACCCATAATATTTTTATGCCTTTAAGTTTTAGGCATCCGCTTTTTGTGTAATGTGGGTAATTATATGGCTGTTAAATTCCTCCCTTCTATCCTGTTCGGCATGTTCTCCATCTGCAGTTTATCCTCTGCTTTTGCAGCGATTGACCCCTTAGTGGGGACATGGAAAACCATTGATGATCGAACAGGATATTCCCTTGCCGATGTGGTGATTCGCAAAGATAAGCATGACCTGTATTCGGCCACCATTATCCAAAGCCGAAGCGTACCCGGAACAGCAAATGTTTCGACATGCACGCAATGCACCGGTGCTCAGAAAAATAAACCCATGGTCGGTTTAACCACTTTAAGCGGCTTAAGCGCTGATCCAGAAAAGCCCAATGAATTTGTGGGTGGAGTGATGCTCGATCCCAAATCAGGCAAGCACTACAATGCACGCGCTCGTTTGATGAATAATGGCAAGCATTTGATCATCAATGGTCGTACTGAAGGCTCTGCAATTGGACGCAATGTCACTTGGGTCAAAAACTAAGCACGAGGCCTTTAAATCATTAAAGGCCTTTTTTAACTTAAAAATTAGAGTAAAAACTCCATATTAAAGCAGTGTTTTAAAAAAATCTGCCAAATACATCACAAACCATCACATTGATTTTGTAGGGCTTTATATATAAATTAGGCAACTTACTCTAAAAACACAATTCTGAATTTTCAGGGGATGAAATGAAAAAAATATATCAACAATTATTTGCCGGAATAGTACTTAGCACTTTGTCAGGATTGTCAATCGCTGCGGAAACCGATCCGCTAGTGGGTAAGTGGAAAACTGTCGATGACCGCACCGGATATTCACGTGCAGACGTTGAAATTCGCAAAAAAGCCGATGGAAGCTATGAAGGCATCATTGTCACCACACGCAATGTCCCTGGCACTGAAAAAATGGGCGTCTGCTCGAACTGCCCAGGTGAATTGAAAAATAAACCTTTTATCGGCTTGCCATTTATTTGGGACTTTAAACAAGATCCAAAAAATCCACGTGAATTCCAAAACGGTAAAGTTCTGGACCCGATTGGTGGAAAAATCTATAAAGGCAAAGCAAGACTTAGTGCTTCAGGAAAACATTTAACTATACGTGGGTATGTTGGTGTATCTGTGATTGGTCGTAGTGTCACTTGGATAAAATATTAATTTTAAATGTGTTTTTAAAAGCCTCCTCGTGAGGCTTTTTTATTGTCATGTTTTGAAACAATAAGCTGCAGTTTGCCCCTATGACAGTTTGATGAACCCTTCTATATTGATTAAAACATAATCAATATTTATACAGAGAGTATGCCAGACAATCACTATCAAACTTTAGGGATCGCCCGAGATGCTTCGGCAGATCAAATTAAAAAAGCCTATCGAAAATTGGCGCGTAAATATCACCCTGACGTCAGTAAAGAGGCTGATGCTGAAGCGCGTATGCAAGCGATTAATGTTGCATACGACACCTTGAGTGATGCCGAAAAGAAAAAACAATACGATTTTGAACTCGATCATCCTCAAGGATTTGCTGGGTTTAATGCTGGCAACCAAGATGGTTTTGACCAATCTCAGTTTTATCGCCAATCGACGAGTGATGGTCAGCATGCGGACTTTAGTGGATTTGAAGACTTGTTTGGTCGTTTTGGGCAAGGCTTTGGTGGCGGTGACTATCAGTATCAACGTGCAAACCGCCAAACCAAGAGCTTCCGTGGTGAAGACCAACACGCCAGTTTAGAAGTGGATTTAGATATTGCCTTTCATGGTGCAACGCAGAATATCACCTTACAGATTCCAAGCCTGAATGCGCATGGTGAGCCTGAAGTGCAACGTAAAACCCTGCAAGTCAAAATTCCTGCAGGTATGAAATCAGGTCAACAAATTCGACTCTCCGGCCAAGGGCAAGCCGGCTATAACGGTGGAGCCGCTGGCGATTTATACATTGAAATTTTGTATAAACAAACCGAGCAAACCCGTGTAGAAGGTGCTGATGTTTTCCAACAACTGAATATCAGTCCATGGGAAGCAGCATTGGGTCAAAAAATTGCATTTACCAGTCCTGATGGCAAAACATTAGAGCTACAGATTCCTAAAAATGCGCGTACTGGACAGCAGCTACGATTAAAGGACAAAGGGATACCAAACAAAACACCCGGACAGCTTTACCTGATTTTAAATATAGTGATACCAGCTGCACAAACAGAACAAGAGCAACAAGCTTATGCGGCTTTTGCTCAAGCTTTTCCGTCATTTAATCCACGACAGTCTTAAGGAGAGCACCATGACAACAATTCATTATCGTGAAATTGTCTGTGACGGATGTAAACAGACTGAAATCGTAGACGAAAAAAGTAGTTTTGATCTACAACACTTTGCCTCTGCCTGTGGGCAAAGTCCAGAATGGGTTCTGCAACTACTCGAATACGATATTCTGCCTAGCCGTTCAGAAGACAGGATTCATCAATTTTTTGGCGATGATATATCTCGCGCACGGCGTGCCTATCGGCTTCAACGAGATTTCGATGCCAGTTTTACTGCGGTCGCCATGATGCTCGACCTGATTGATGAAGTCCAACAACTACGTCGCCAAGTGAAACACCAACAGCTTCATTCGCACTAAATGTATTCGTGAACGCTCTGTCCTGCAGGGCGTTTTTCTTTTTTCTTGTAGAGGAAATGATCGACAACCATGAAAACACGAGATTGCAATAAAAAAGTCAAAAACATGTTTCCTGAGTACCGTGATTTGGTCACTCAGTTACGTGATGAAAATCCGCATTTTGCGCGGATCTTTGAAGAACATGATGAGTTGGATCGCGAAATCATTCAATTGGAATTAGATCCTGTCAATCACCACAACACAGATATTGAGACCATTAAACGCAAGAAATTAAAGCTAAAAGATGAAATTTACCGCTTGCTGAAAAGTAATGAAAATGATGATATCTCTTGAGATATCGACTCATGTATAGGGGAATTTTCATGATGCATGTCGTTCGCAGTACAACCTACGAGGCTACGCAATTGAATTGCTAGGACCATAAGGATCGGTCAAATCGGGTTGTACTGCAGATTTTTTAAAAACAAAATTTAAAAACAATAAAATCATGACAAAGGATTCATCATGCAAATACATCATGTGCTATTTGGGGCATTACTCAGTTTCAGCGCTCTGTTGCATGCCAGTGATATGACCGGTGTTTGGAAAACCATTGATGACCAAACAGGATATTCACGCGGCGATGTCACCGTCGTCAAAAATGCCGATGGGACATATAGTGGAACACTCACGGCAATACGCCCACTGCCGTACAAACCCTTGGTTGAAGTATGCTTAAAATGCAAAGGCAAACTCAAAAATGCTCCCTTGGTGGGCCTCGAAATTATCAAAGGATTTAAGCCAGACCCACAACATCCAAATGAATATAGCAATGGAACCGTGCTCGATCCCCTCTCAGGTAATGTCTATAAAGGCAAAGCCAAGCTGAGTGCGAATGGCAAACGTTTAACCATGCGTGGCTATATTGGCGTATCTGCACTCGGACGTAGTACCACATGGATTCGTAATGATTAACAACTAGACCCATCCATCAGAGAAGCTGACACGAATTATTTGAGTTTCGTCAGCTTCTCAATTTCTTTCATGGTTTTAACCGTACCTTTGACTGTGCCCTTCACCGTCTGTTTGATTGGTTCATAATCCATAAACCAAAACAGATTCATGTGTTGATCGCCGTGCTGCTGCGCCAACATATCAATCACGCTTTTTTCACCACGCCCCACCAAATGCCGTCGATAAAAATAATACAGCAGTAAAATCGTGGTCATCAGCATGATGCCGAGCATGATCCAAAAACCGGTTGGCGATTTAAGTCCGGGAATGAACTCAAAGTTCATGCCGTATATACCGGTTAATAAGGTTAATGGTGCGAAAATCGCCGTAATAATCGCTAAAATACGCATATTTTCATTGGTTTGGTTGGCAACGGCTGAAAAATGCAGATCAATGGCGGCCTGCACGGCACTGCGTAATCGTGTGGTATGTTTTTGAATGCGTTCGATATGGCTGGTTAAATCATCTACGCGAACCAGCATGATATCCTGCTTTTCACTGCGCTTTTTGCCTTTCAAATGTGGGTAATTATCCACAACTTCATCACGCAGTTCTTGCAAGGCTTCAATTTGCTCTTCACACAAATTTTCCACTTGCTGAAAGGCCATATTTTCCTGCAGCAGTTGATGCCACTTGGTAAAGCGCCGATGCCCTTGCAGCAATTCTTGCTGCCAAAACTCGACACGGCGGGTCAATGGAACACGTAAATCCAAGTATCCATCCACCATATTATTCAGTAAACGCAATGCCAAATCTAAGGGTGTAAGGGCTAATTTTCGTGGTTTATTTTGTTCATCAATCGGCCGAGAAATTAATGTTTCAATTCGTTGGATATAACTTTCAATGGCTTTGTTGCCTTTTTCGCGCACCGTGATCAGCACTTGGGGCGTGAGCAAAAAACTGATCGGGGTGGTCGCCAAACCAAAGACCCGCTCATGCTTTTCAAGCGCATCGGCGCCAGCAGCAATTTGGTCATCGGGTGTGACCATTTTTCTAAAAATTAATAAATCGTAATCATCAAGTGTGTCAAAAGCACACGGATGCTCTAAATTTAAAATATCCCGCAGATGGTATTCATTGACCCGCAAGTCTGATGCCTGAAAAATATCACTCTGCCACTGCTCTGGGCGGTTGACGACATCTTCACGGGTACAATCAATCCAAATAAACTCAGGCTCAAGTTCAGGATGATGCTCACATTGCACTTGGTCTTGCACATAGATATGCGCGGCTGTTGGATGCTGAAAAAAATAATAGGTTTGCATATCTCATTTATTATTGTGTTTACTTTTTGCATGATGCCATAAAAAAAGCCTTGAGCAAGTCAAAGTTCATACTCTGACTGCACTCAAGGCTTTTTAGAATCCATTCACAGAGCCGAAACCCTGTGAATCAACAAACCATTAAGCTTGTTCGATGTCTTTCATGGTTAATTTGATACGACCGCGGTTGTCGACATCAGCAACTTGTACTTTGATCTCTTGACCTTCAGATAATACGTCTGAAACGTTCGCAATGCGTTCGTTAGAAATTTGAGAGATGTGAAGTAAGCCATCAGTACCTGGAAGGATGTTTACAAACGCACCAAATTCAACGATACGAATCACTTTACCAGTGTAGATTGTACCTGGTTCGATTTCAGCAGTAAGCGCTTGGATTTTCGCAACAGCAGCAGAAGCAGCCGCTTTAGTTTCACCAAATACGCGAACTGTACCGTTATCTTCGATATCGATTGCTGCTTTAGTTTCTTCAGTGATCGCACGAATCGTTGCGCCGCCTTTACCAATCACATCACGGATCTTATCAGGGTTGATGTTGATCACTTGGAATGTAGGCGCGTGCATAGAGATTTCAGGACGAGCGCGTGAAATCACTTGGTTCATTGCATTTAAGATGTGCATACGACCTGCATACGCTTGGTTCAATGCAACTTCCATGATCTCTTCAGTAATACCTTCGATCTTGATGTCCATTTGAAGTGCCGTAATACCGTTTGCAGAACCTGCTACTTTAAAGTCCATGTCACCAAGGTGGTCTTCGTCACCCAAGATGTCAGAAAGAACTGCGAAACGCTCGCCTTCTTTGACTAGACCCATTGCGATACCCGCAACTGGTGCTTTAAGTGGAACACCTGCGTCCATAAGTGATAGAGAAGCACCACATACAGAAGCCATTGAAGATGAACCGTTAGATTCAGTGATGTCCGATACGATACGGATCACGTACGGGAAGCGGTCAGCTGCTGGAAGTACAGCTTGTACACCACGACGCGCTAAACGACCGTGACCGATTTCACGACGTTTAGGACCAGATTCACGACCAGTTTCACCTACAGAGTATGCAGGGAAGTTGTAGTGCAACATGAAGTTGTCAGTTTTCGTACCCGCTAATGTATCTACCATTAACGCATCACGTGTATTACCCAAAGTTGTTGTTACCAACGCCTGAGTTTCACCACGTGTGAATAATGCAGAACCGTGAGCACGGTCTAACACGCCAACTTGTACGTCAAGCGCACGAACTGTTTTAGTATCACGGCCATCAATACGTGGTTTACCTGACAAGATGTTGTCACGTACTGTACGGTATTTCAGGTCTTCGAATAATTCAGCTAAGTCGTCAGCGATACCGTCAACGTCTTCTTCTGGAACAAATTGAGCAACAGCTTCAGCTTGAAGCGCATCAAGTGCTGCATAACGATCGTGTTTAACAGCGATTGTGTATGCTTCAGAGATTTTCGCTTCAAACGCTTCTTTTAATTTTGCACGAAGGTCTTCGTTTTTCGCAGGTGCAGTCCAAGTAGACTCTGTTGCACCAGCAGCCGCAGCAAATTCTTTAATCGCTTGGATCGCGATTTGCATTTCGTCATGACCGAACAATACAGCGCCAAGCATTTGGTCTTCAGAAAGTTCTTTCGCTTCTGATTCAACCATCAATACTGCAGATTCTGTACCTGCAACCACAAGGTCAAGGTCAGATTCTTTAAGCTGTTCGTGGTTCGGGTTAAGGATGTATTCACCGTTGATTAAACCAACGCGCGCACCACCGATTGGACCACGGAAAGGCGTACCCGCAATTGCAAGTGCAGCAGATGTACCTAACATTGCAGCAATGTCAGCATCCATCGTTTTGTCAGAAGAAATCACAGTCGCAGTCACTTGGATTTCGTTGTAGTAACCTTCTGGGAACAACGGACGGATTGGACGGTCGATTAAGCGTGAAATAAGAGTTTCAGCTTCAGACGCGCGGCCTTCACGTTTACCGTAACCGCCCGGGATACGACCTGCAGCATATTGTTTTTCTTGGTAGTTAACAGTCAATGGGAAG
Source organism: Acinetobacter sp. YH12097 (assembly GCF_013419225.1). Classification (NCBI taxonomy): domain Bacteria; kingdom Pseudomonadati; phylum Pseudomonadota; class Gammaproteobacteria; order Moraxellales; family Moraxellaceae; genus Acinetobacter; species Acinetobacter sp. YH12097. The sequence goes on from NZ_VPAN01000004.1 coordinate 78,428, forward strand.
AAGTCTTGACCTGCTTTAGCTGTTGGTTGAGCAACAACGGCAACAAGAACTTGTACACCACCCATAGTGATGATTACAGTGTTCGCTTGACGCGCAACACGACCTGTTTCTAGGACAACTTGATGCTGACCGTATTGGAATTCTTTACGAATAATATTAAACATCGACATGTTTTATTTTTTCCTGATTTTATTCTAGTGGAGACCCCTAAGGTTTGGCATTCACTCAACGCCCCAAACGCTGCAACATAAATGACAAAGCTTAGAAGCCGACCTCACTAGATATTAAAAACATTAATTAAAAATACTAATTTGAGACACAAAGAAGGAGCGAATCAACGCCCCTTCCCCATTATCCAACCAAGGTTGGATAGACTTTAGTTTTCAGTAATACAGCACTAAGCATGCAATAGTCCGAAAATAAAAGTTTAAATCGAATTAACGACGTAAACCTAAAGCAGCAATCAATGCGCTGTAACGAGTAGCATCTTTACCTTTAAGGTAGTCAAGAAGCTTACGACGTTGGTTAACCATACGGATAAGACCGCGACGGCTATGGTGGTCGTGTTTGTGCTCTTTGAAGTGACCTTGTAAATCATTGATTTGAGCAGTTAAAAGAGCTACTTGAACTTCTGGTGAACCAGTGTCGTTTTCAGCGCGAGCGAATTTTGCAACGATCTCTGCGCGATCTGCGTTTGTTAAAGCCATTCGATTTCTCCGAGATGCTTATAAAGTTAACTTTTGATACGAATCAACTGATAAATCAGCTGACTGCCGTGCATCACTACAGCAAGTGCATTATATTAAGGGAAAATCGTCCCAATTGCAAAAAGAGATGGCCGACTTCGTCAGGTTTTCATGACGATAATAGCGCCTTTTTTTTCACATCGATTCCATTATAAATTTTTTATATGTTTCGATACTTTATGTGACACAAAACCGCATATTTCTAACATGTTGAATGCGATGTCATTGAATGAATTTTAAACTGATTTTTTGATATATTTTGCCACTCGATGTTTAGCATGCAAAACTCAAAGTGGAATGATTAAAAAAAAGCCCGAGCTAGGCTCGGGCTTTTTTGCGCTGTAGTTTCTTCTTTTTTAGTTATTGTTTTATTATTTATTGTTTTATGTGGCGCTTTTCCGCGTCCTTATGTCAAACATTCCATGTTTTAACTTGCACTTCCTTATGTGGTAGATTTTGCCACAACGGCTATTAGATAAAAGTCGTATTTTTCGTATCTATATGTAAGCTTTTTCGTACATCAGTTAAGCTCTATTTCTTTTCTGTTACAGCGTATAGGCATTTCTTATTTTCCAGACATAAAAAAGCCCTGTAGTCTCTCCCAAAACTACAAGGCTTAGCGGCTGTAAGTTTCCTATTTCCTTACTTCACTGTAAGTTCGCTGTCTTTTGACGTTATTCTTATACTTTTGCGATTTTACTCAACCATCCATGTTGAGTTCTTTTTCTGTGAAGTCATCTTCTCAAAAAGCTCTAAAAAGCTCTATGCGCAAATCTCCTGAATCGATGTAAGCCATTTCTTACAAAATACGGTACATTTTGCCTAGGCTTTACAAAGGTAGGTGATTGTTAATTTTTTCTAACAGACCACTAACTCGCGCTGTTCTTTTTATAAGCGCTTTTGCCAATGCATCTTTTGCAACAAGCAAACTCACCACTTTTTTGGCACGAGTGATGGCGGTATAAATCAGCTCTTTACTCATCATTTCGGTAGCATGATTTTCCAAAACTACCGCCGTATGGGTAAATTCAGAACCTTGAGACTTATGTATGGTCAAGGCATAGGCGGTTTCTATACTTTTAGGTAACCGTGTTGCCACCACCCATTTATCCAAACTTGGAAAATAAACCTCAAACTGCGACTTTTCCGTCATCGGTCGTTTTAAGCAAATCCCGATATCACCATTTGATAGTCCAAGTTGATAATCGTTATAGGTCATCATGACTGGACGACCGACATACCAATCCCCTTGTTTCAACACACCCAAGGCATTTAAGACCCGTAGTTCAATCTGCTGATTGAGTTCATGTAAGCCTAATTTTCCATGTCGAATGGCCGATAAAATTCGATAATCATCAAAATAGCGAATCAATTGGGCTAACCAATTTGCATATTCAGCGGGTTGCTCTGGCCATTGTTTTAACCATGCCACATAGGGCTGAAAACCATACATCAGTTGATCATAATATTTTGCCCAATGTGCCGCACTGTTCGTGGCTTCAGGGAGATATTTCAACTGAATCACATCGCTCATATTCGGTGTCAGTTGAATCGGCTGAAGTTCGGATGCAGATACCACCTGATGTTCGAATTTCGCCAGAACTTCAGTGGTTGTTTGCTGTTGTTCTTGTTGTTGAATAAAACGAGCAAACTCACCAATGGCTGCACCCTGTACAAAACGGCGGCTGGTCTGTAAATGGGTACGGTTGGCTTGTAAGGCATCGACATCCTGAAGGTTGGCCAAAACAGCGCCAACATCGACCGAAGCCAACTGTTCTGCATCCCCTAAGAGAATCAGCTTGCTGTGTTGAGGGATTGCCGCGAATAGCATCTGCGCCAAACTTAAATCCAACATGGAGGCTTCATCGACCACAATGACGTCATAGGGTAAGCGTTGGCGCTCATTAAACCGCGGGATAGCGCGCGTCCCTAAACCCAATAGACGATGCAAAGTTACGGGTTTCAAATGTTTGTGAATAATCGAATAATGCTGCAATGCAGGATCTTTAAACGCTGCTTGTAAGGCTTCTTCCATTCGCTGCGCCGCTTTTCCTGTCGGCGCTGCCATCGCAATTCTTAAATTTGGATTTTGCTCATTCAACACGGCAATAATCCGAGCCAAGGTATAAGTTTTACCTGTCCCAGGCCCACCGGTAATGATATTAAAATTGTGCTGACACACCATGTGCAGTGCTTGGATCTGATGGGGATCGGTCAGTAAATCCTTTTCAATATTAAGCATCTGCGTTTGATTGAGATTTTGCTCTGTTTGCTGTTTTAAACGTGCAACTTGCTTGGCTAAAGCATTTTCTAGTGCCCAATAGCGATAAAGATAAAGTCGCTGTGAATCAAAAATAAAAGGCGCAACAGGTGTTTTTTCAGCTTGCTCATGCTGAACCATCTGAGCCAAACATTGAATCTGCGCATCTTCGGCCAAAATACAACTATCGCCTTTTTCCACGGCTTGCATCAATTGTTGAATTAACTGATTTGCAGCAGGATGACTGGCCTGATTGGGTAAATAATGTTGGATTAAATAGTCAATCCAATCCGGCAAAACCTCATCTAAATCAGCTTTTTCTTGGGTATTTTGGGGAACTAAAACCTGCGTTTCCACAGTATTTTCTTGTCCCGCATGCAAAGGCTGTGCTGACAAGGCTTTTTGATCATTTTCCACACAGTTATCCTCAAACTTATCCACAATGCAACTTATTGTTTCAGCGTGAATATTTTTATCTTTTTCGTGCTTATTCACGTTTTAGCCACAACCTTTTCGCTCAATATTGCATCGAGGTTTTGAATGAATGTATCCGCCGGCTTCCAGTGATATACTCCACGATCGGACTGTCCATCCATACCGCGAAGATATAAATAACTCGCCCCACCCAAATGCTGCGTCATGTCATAGTCTTTCATCACGGCTTTCAAATAACGATGTAGGGCCACCAAATATAAAGCCGCCTGCAACCAGTAACTAGAATGACTCATACTTTCTCGAATATAGGCATGATTATAATGTGCGGTCTGATCGCCTAAGAAATTACTTTTATAATCGGCAATGTGATAACGCTGACCATCATAATATACCAAGTCAATCGACCCCGTCAGATAGCGTGCCGTAAACACATCATTCAAATCTTGTATCTGTAAATCTGGCTCATTTAGGCTTTCAAATAGCATGCGTATTTTACGTATCGCCAATGCACGATCTGCCATACTTAAATGAAAGTCCATTTCTGAACGATATTCACCATCGTTTAACTGATGCAGGCTAAAACCATCATGCAATGGTGTATGAATAATTTGACTGTACCATTCCCGCATTTCTTCAATCAGTTCAGCTTCATCTTGCTCAGGGTTTGCCGTTTGACCAAACTGTTTCATCAAGTTTTGCAACATTTGCGGCGAATCAAACTCAACATCACTATGAAAACGTGATGCGATGGCTTTGGCCAACTTCTCTTCAGGGGTGCTAAATCGAACTTTTTCCATCAATTTATGCAAGAAACTTCCGGGCTTGGTTCCCTTTGGAAAATGCCGTTTAATCCAGCTAATTTTCTCTGCCGTTTCTGCTTCAATAATTTCAACTTGTTCAACTTCATCGGCAGCACTGTCTTCCTGCTCGGTCATTGCCGCTGCCAGTTGGTCACGTTGTATGTGCGCCTTATGCGCCGTGCGCGTGAGCGCGGTAAAACTGGTGGTTTCTCGTGGATAAAAATGGCTGTTGGGAATTTCTTCCGCCTCTAACACAACAGCTTCAACCTGAGTCTGAGTCAACATCGGTGGTGCTGCACGCAAGACATCGGCATCCACACTATCTGCGTGTTGGAACAGATCTGGTGCGCTTCCACGCCAAAAAGTCAGTCCTGAACGCGCTTCTGCCAATTGTTTCTTTTCGACCTCATGATGACGTAGCACGGCATAAACACGATAACTGGCACGGGTCAACGCCACGTACCACAAGCGATGATGCTCTGCTTCATTGCGCGCATCATTTTGTTGAATATCATCTTCGGGTAAGTCCGAAGACTTCACGGCAATCACACGTTCTAACCCAAGGCTTTTTTGCTGATTGTCTTTAAGGGAAAAATTCAAATTGCCTTTTTCACTTAAGCCCGCATTTGCTCCCAATAAAAACACACAACCAAATTCTAAGCCTTTGGATGCATGAATCGTCATCAGTTGCACCCCCAATTGCCCAGTCAATTTTCGCTCTTGGGTACTTTCATTATTGATGCCTAAATTGATTTGGCGAATAAACCATTGATAGAGCTTATGCGCACCGGTGTAGTGTTCACTTTGCTGACTTAATAATTCTGCGATATGGCGTAAATTCACCACTGTGCGTTCATTATCTCGACTTTGCCCAGCCACCAAACGCGTCCACACCTGAAAGACCGTCATGCAGCTATTCCACGCGCTGCGGAATCCTTGCTCATTCCAAATTTGTCGAATCTGTTCGAGTTTTTCGATGATGTCGCTGAGTCCATCCGCTTGCTGTTCGAGTGCGACCAGTTGTTTCAGATCAAAACCCAATAAACGGCTCAGCAGCGCACGTTTCACCTTGGCTTCTTGATAGGGATTCAAAATCGCGGTCAGCAAAGCGGCTACATCTTGTGCGACGGAACTTTTATAGACACTGTCCCGAGATGCTTTATAACAAGGAACGCCGAGCTGCAATAAACATTGTTGCACTTGCTCTAAGTCGAAATGGTTTTGCCCCAAGACCGCAATATCGTTTGCTGTCAGTGCTCGCTGGGTATTGTTGTCTTGAAAATATAAATGTCCTTGCTGAGCTTGGTTGAGCAATGACTGAATCTGCCAAGCCACTTGCTCAGCTTCATTCAGCGTTTCATCCAAAGCCAACCAACGCAGAGGTTGTGGATTGACTTGATCATGATCCATCAACGGCGGATGCTCACGCTCACCTGCTTGAATCGGGGTGTATTCAACTTGCTCACCAAAGTCCATTTGCCGATGAAACAAGGCATCCACCACTTCAACCAAGTTTTTGACTGAACGATGGTTTTTGTTCAAGGTATAACAACGTCCACCCTTGCTTTGAATATCATGACGCGCTTTACGATAGGTCAGCATGTCACCGCCACGGAATCCATAAATCGCCTGTTTCGGGTCGCCGACCATAATCATACAGCCCTGATGTAAGCGCTCCTTGACCCGCCAAATACTGGACAGCATGTCATCTTGATCTTGGTTGGTGTCTTGAAATTCATCGACTAAAATCAGCGGATATCGTGCTAAAACATGGGCAGCAAAACTATCTTTCCCCGCTGCTGAACTTTGCTGTAAGGCTTCCGATAAGGTCCGAATTTGTTGTGAAAAGGTGGTTTCCCCAGCGTGGGACAACACTTGAGGCAAACGCTTTTTGACTTCCTGCGCCAAATAAAAATTCAGGTATTGTTCTGCTTGATTGATATGTTCATAAGCGCTGAGCACCGCTCGGAGTTGTTGAACAAAAGCATGTTGATAAAACGCTTTTGAGACATCAGGCTGCTCTTCAACGACTTTGTCTTTAAAGACACGTGGCTTAAATTCAGTTTTATTCGGATCATAAAACAATGAGCGAATGGCTTTCATCGTCGGTTGTAACACGTCGGACTGGGTCAAAACCCCTTGGCTACCCGCAGCTTCAAAGTGCTGTAAAAACTCGGGAATGCGTGTGTTAAAGGTGACAAAAAATGCCCCTTTATTAAAACGTCGAGCGTCGACCAGGTTTTTATAATGACTTGCGGCATCAAAACACGCTGCAAGCTCTACACGAGCGGCAGGCAGCATTTGTGCAAGCTGATGACACATCGCTTCAAAATGCGCCAAGGCATTTTCGGGTAATTCAGGGACGCGCAAATCCACCGATGGGAAATTTAGACTTTCCTTTACCACGCCCAGATAGTATTCAGGGCCTTTCAACTGATGATTCAACATTAAATATTCAATCAAATGCGCAGGTTGCTGCTGGATCCAATCTCTTAATAAATCATGAATGATCCGTTCAATATACAGGTCTTCATCATCACTGATTTGCACCTGTTCAATACGACCACTTTCAAAGGCAAATTCACGTAATAACTTTTGACTAAAGCTGTCCAAGGTCCCAACAAACAATTCTTCATATTGTTGTAAGACCACGTTCAGACGATTGTAGGCATAATCTAAGTGATGCCCATGATCTTTCAGCACTTGCTGATACAAAGGGTCACTCAAACTTTGCTGAAGTTCGGCCAACTCACCTTGAGATGCCGCGAGCAGGCCATAAATAAAGTCACGGGTTTCTTCAATCCGCAGCCGAACCCGCGCTTTGAGTTCCGCTGTAGCCTTACGTGTAAAGGTAGTGGCAATGACCTGATTCGGCATATAACGATCGAGAAAAATCCGCACCATCAGACTGGAAAGCGTATAGGTTTTACCAGTACCAGCAGAGGCTTCAATCCAGTGCAGCCCCGTAAAGCTCATGTCTGCAATCGGGTTGGTGGACATTTTCATCGTTTGCTGTGGCATATTCATTTTTTCACCTCAGGCTTGATGACATTAAGTTTTTTTAGGCCGTCATCTGCCTCGGTATCCATCACATGATATAAACGTTCTGCATAATAACGACAGGACAATGCCAGAAGCTCATCTGCCGCTTGTTGCTGTAAAATAAAAGTCCAATCACGATGGTGGCTATTGGCTTCATTCGATTCCAACTCCACTCCACCAAAACTATGATTTTTCAGCCATTCCTCTTGAAGCTTTGCAAAATTATCTGGCATGAGTTGGCCTGTTTCATTTTCCACCCAAGTGCATTTTTCTTGGCGAATTAAGGCAGCAGGCAGCACCACTGGACGTTTTTGTGCATGTTTCCACATCGCCACCCACTCACTGAGCTGCAGCTTGGCTTGTGCAGAGCTTAATCCACAACAGACTATGCTTTTATCATTACAAATCACTTCACGACGATACGCAGCGCCCTCATCCCCTAAGTCTAAATAGCTCAACCACAGTAGATATTCGAGCCACGTTTGCGTCTGACGCTTAGGCTTTGCCCCTGACGCCATACAGCTCAACCAATGCATACTCTGAGGGTCTTCAGGCACGGTGATGCTCAGTATCAAATGCGGTTCAAGCTGTAGGTTTTGTAGGGTGGTCACGGTTACACAACGTCCATCTAAACGCTCTAATAACTGTGCCTGCTCTTGCAAACTGAGCTTCCAAGTCGCTATTTGGCTATGTCCCACAGGCAGTACATCTTGGAACAAGGCCATATCGGGTTCAGCTGAGGTCGTAGAGTTCTGATCCTCTGTTTGATCGACACGAGAGGCAGGCTGCACATAATGCTTTTGCAATAAGTCACGGACATGATATTGCTGTAAACGGTCCAGCAACAAAGGCTCTTGCTGCGGCAATTGGTCACCAGTATAGACACTGGCCACGCCAAGCGTTTTCAAATATGCACGGGCAGGAAACACCACATCTTTAATCCATTCCTGACCATCTAATACCCGTACTTCTTGCTCATCATGCACAGGATAATCACGGTTAATCCACGATTGGCGTTGTCCCGACTGATCTAAAATATGTTCCGCCACAGCAAACCATTGATCTTTATATCGTAAGTTTTTCGACTGCTGAAAACCCATCGGGTCAAAAGGCTGCAAAGGATAAATATGGTATAGCGGCTCGAGCTGCTGTGGAATGCGTAAGCCATCCAAATCCAGCATGGCATCATGGGGTTGGTTCAATTGCTGCGGCTGAATCATCCGTGCGAGGAACTGGCTAAATTCATATATCACAGAGGATGGCTCCCGACTTTCACCATCATTGACATCAAAGCCATTATAGAAAATCCACAAGGACTGTCGGGCAAATAACAAGGCATCTAGAAATGCACCTTTATCATCTTCCAAACGAGAGCGATCACCCAAAACCGGTTTAAACACATCCATCAAATCAAAAGGCACTTGCTGATCACGACGCGGAAATTTGCCGCTATCCATGTTCATTAACACCACCAATGAAAATGGGACTTGGCGGATTTTCCCCATGTCCGCAAAGGTCACTGATCCTGTCGGTTCGATCTGATCGGCAGAGCTATCGATGCCTTGTTGTATTTCTTTGAGCAGCAAAGATAATGGCAAATTAAAGCTGTTTGGGAGCGACTCAACTTTATCACTTTGGGCATTATGCAGACGTTGCGTCATCGCACGCATCACACTGCGAATGGTTTCAAATGCTCGACCACTGGCTTCCACAAAAGGCTTTAAATCTGCATCTAATTGTTGCAACCACACTTTGACAGTCTGTGTGCTGAGATTCGGATTGAGCCAATCTCGACGCGCACTGATATCTCGGTAGATCTGAATTAAAGTTTGAACCAACTCAAAATCACTACTCGACACCCCTGCAAAACTTAAGGTGTCCTCAAATACGGCATGTTGTGGTATCGCAATTCCTAACGCCAAACGGTCTAATGCAAATTTAAAGGTATAACGATAATCTCGGTCTTGCTCGGACAAATAAGCCAACATGTGCTGTTCGTCTAAACCACGACGGAAACCAGCTTGAATCAGCAGTTCCATCATACGTTCCATTTGCACATGGTCGAGCTGATACAGTTCTTGCACCGCATTCAAATTCAGCCAATCATGAAAATCTTCTGCGGTAAAACGACCTTGACTAATTTCAATGCGTCCAACAAAGGCTTGCCATGCATTTTGAATATCTTGACTGACCACCCCTGCAATTTTGACTGGGATATAAGGTAAATCCACAGCACTGCGACCCATGCCTCGAGTCGTCGAAAAGACCGTCCGAATATGCGGTTCCAGTTCTTTTAAGTTTGGCACCAAGACCAAGATATCACTCGGATGGCGTGGCTCTTGTTCCGTGCCATCGGCCAACCAATGCACCAACTGTTCACGTAAAACCTCTAACTGACGCAGGCTAGAATGACAGACATGAAATTGAATCGATTCATCTGCCCCCGCGAGTGCATATTGATGCTGCTCGGGTTCTTCTAAGGTCATGATGTCATATTGAATTTGAGCGAGCAGTGTTGTCGGCTCGGTGTCTGGAAAAATATCTTCCCAGCCTTCGCCACCAGACATATTCACCAATAATGCAAAGTTATCCCGCGCACGCTTGCCTAAACGCGTCAGTAGTGAATGCTGTGATTCACGAAATTCGGCATTGGTCGTACTCAGATAGGCCTGAATTTGCGCTGTGCTGACATTGGGATTTCGCTCAATATAACGCTGTTGTAATTTCAAGTTATAACGATCTTTCCAAACTGGATCGACCATGTCTGCCCAATACTCACGCGATGGGTTGAAATACAACAAATGTACTTCGGTATACGCCGCCAAGCGATATAAAAATTTCAGTTGTGCAGGTGGTAATTCTAAGGTCGTAAAAACAAAAATTTGTTCAGGCAAACCGTTATAGGTTTGATGACGCTCATCATCATCGCGTTCATCATCCTCAGCATCCAAATCAAACTGCTGCTGCCGATTTTGCTCAGCACGCGCCAAGGCAAACCAAAATTTATTGTCTATTTCCTGACGGTCATTAAAGTCTTTTTGGAATACTTGATGCCATAACCAACGCTGCCAATGCTCCAGTTGTCGAGCCTGCGTCGGTAGATATTCATCGGCTTGTTCAGGTTTCAGACCTGTGAGTTGCATGATATTTAAAGGCTGATTGTGACTCCACGCCTTCAACCAATCGGTATCGCAATGTGGACAAATCCAGTGCTCAACACCTTCATCTGGGGTATGAATACAACTGCCACGAAAGGCCATGTAGTTGGTAAAAAGCCGAGTGACTTGAGCAGCGATCCAGTACAACATTTCTTGCCGCTTTTGCTCACGTTTTTTTCGATCTGAGAGCTGTGCTGTGCTGTCAAAAATACGCTGAACTAAGGGCTGAACATCTGTCGGAATCTGTGCTGCATCAAACTGATCAGCTGCAATAAAAACCGCTAAAGCATTATAAATACGCCATTGCATAATCAACGGCGGCATGTTGATACCTTTAATCCGCTCTCGGTCTTGTTTATTCGGCAAGGCCCAATCGTAGGCTTTCCACTGCAACCCTAAAATTTTACGATGATGCTTAATATTGGCACTAATACTGATTTTTTCAGCAATTTGTTTTTCTAACCATGCAGCAATGGCTTGATCGGGCACCACGATATGTCGTTCTTGCAAGACGGACAAAGCATTGGTCGATTGATTCGATTTCAATTTTTCGATTAGACAATCCACCAAAACTTCGATTCGTTGACTTTGAATTACATGTATTGCCATGGATTACCTTTACAGCCTGAGTGACCAACTACTACAAAACAACAATGATTATTTACTATACATCTTGGGCTGTCTATGCGACTTTGACAAGAGAATAGATTGCAAAAAATGCTTTTAAACAAGTATCTTAATGATACTTTATGAGAAAAAAACCAATCCAGTATCAAGGGTATCTGCTTATGAAAATTGATAACATTCCTGATTCCATCGACCCTAACTTAAATCTGGACATTATTCGCGCTGAATGCTTAGAGCTCGTCAAAAAACGTGCTTATTTTTCAGCAGGTGCAGCTATTATTCCTGTGCCATTTTTGGATGTGGTGATTGACGTCGGAATTTTGTCACAGCTCATTCCAGAAATTAATGCGCGTTTTGGTTTAGCGCCAGATCAAATTAGTGTGTATGACCCGAAAACCAAACAGATTCATTGGACGGAACTGCGTAAACGTGGTGTCGAATTTTCAGGCTTAGTGGTTGCACGAACCGCGATGAAAAAATCGCTGAATAACATTGCAGCAAAATATATTACCAAACAAGTGACCAAATTTATTCCACTAGGTGGGCAATTGGTAGCAGCCAGTTTGGGTTATATCGTAATGAAAAAAGTCGCTGAAACCCATGTGGAAGAAAGCTACCAATTAGCGAAACGTATTCAACAGAAATTTCCGAACCAACCTGTCCCAACGCCGAACAATGGTTAACGGAGCGATGTCTAGCAAATCTATAAGATTTAATAATCAAAGTGATCTAAACCATAGATCTAAAGATTAAGTAAATCTGAAAATGAGCTAGTTTTGAAAATGAAAAAAGCCACGAATATCGTGGCTTTTTTCATGCATTTAATCTGCTTTCAATTGCGCCAAGATCGTCTCTAGCACTTGTAAGCGCGCACTGTGCTTGTCATTGGTGGCGATCACATGCCACGGCGCATATTCTGTATCCGTGCGTTGCAACATATCTGCGGCAGCTTTGAGATAATCATCCCAACGGTCACGATTCCGCCAGTCATCTGGAGTAATTTTAAAACGCTTATGCGCGGTTTCTTCTCGGGCTTTAAACCGTGCAGCTTGCTCATCCTTTCCAATGGCTAACCAGAACTTGATGACAACCGTTTGACTGTCATATAAGTCCTTTTCAAAACGGTTGATTTCATCATAGGCTCTCTGCCATTCAACCGTATTGGCAAAGCCTTCAATTCTCTCAACCAAAACGCGACCATACCAACTGCGGTCAAAAATCGTGATCTTTTCTTCAGGGAGAATTTTATTCCAAAAGCGCCATAAGTATGGACGGCGTAGCTCATATTTTTCGGGTGCTGCAATGGTATGAATTTCATATTCGCGTGGGTCCAACTTTTTGACGATGCGTTTAATTGCCCCGCCCTTTCCTGCGGCATCCATTCCTTCAAAGACGATCACCACATTGCGTGAATCAAAACGTAAAGCTTCAGCCACCTTGCGGCTTAATTTTTTTAATTCTTTTTTATAATCAGCCTCATCAGCCACGACAGTGCTGGGTTCCAATAACGCCTGTGGTGTTTTGGCTTGTTTCCAGCGCCCCACCGCCGTGGTTTCATGTGCTGGACAATGTTTTAAAGTGCGTAAAATATGCTGTGCAAATTGTTGATCACGGACTTGCTCATCTTCACAGTCGATGATGACCCAGTCATGACTAAAACGCTGACGTAAACGTTGTAGGTTGTCATATTGTTTTTTATTGCGCCAATCTAAACCATGCAATTTATGCCAACGCGCTTCACTCGGGTCCATTTCATCCAAGCGCTTTTGTAAGGATTTCCAAGATAAATCGAACCAGACCTTAATCACATCGACATGATTATTTTTTAGGTCTTGTTCATAGGCTCGCATGTTCTCGACATATTCATCAAATAAGGTTTCATCCAAAGGCTTCGACACATGCATGGCGGTACTGAGCAAATCACTGTACCAGTTTCCAAACATCACCATGATTTGCCCTTCGGCAGGAATAAACCGTGCATAAGACTGCCAAAACGTTTGTTTTTGATTAAACATGATCGGGGCATCCGCTTTCACCCTTAAGTAGCGTGGATCGACCCATTCGCGGAGCTGTTTGACAGCCTCTCCCTTACCCGCAAGCTCGATTCCACTCACTAAAATCAACATGCTTTTGGCATTGGGCTGACGGCTGGTATTTTTCAGTTGATACTGCGCTTCAATCAGCTCAACCGAGAGTTGTTCTTCATCCATCAATTGAAATTCTGTTTCTTTTAAGCTCATGGCGGACCCTTGGTTTTATTCTGTTTTGAGTATAACCATGCCGTTCATCACACAACAATGCTTTCATGTATGTGCTGAAATGCAAAATATGACCGTTTCTGCAACAAACTGACTCAGATTGACCTGTAATTTCGTCACTTTGTCATAGCCCTAAGCTCCAACACCCACTAAGATTCAAACATCTAAAAAATAATTGAGACACTCAATGTCCAAACTTGCGGTATTAGATGATTTACTTGAACTGTATTACCAGTTGAATTACCACAAAAAGCCAGAAATTTTACAGCGTTTACAAGATGTCCAACAGTGGCAAAAACAGCGCATGCAACGTACGCATGCTGTGCAATTTGCTGAAAAACACAATGTACTGATGTCTGAATATTTTATTAACCGTTTATATGGCGGTCCTGATTTTGATGCATTAGCTGCACAAATTGCACGTCTCACCCGCTATGCGCATAAAGCAGAAAAACTAATTCCAGACAATGCCATTAAGACCGGCACTTCGGGCGTACAACTTGCGATATTGGCCGTACAGCTTGACGAACAAGTGGCCATTCAATTACTGGAAGATTATCCAAATAATCCAACCCTGACCGATGAAATGATGCGCCAGACCTATCTCAAGCTCGATCAGGGCAAAGACCGCATGTTGCAACTGCAACTGTTAGACGATTTAGGTCGTAATTTAGATAAATATATGCGCTCGTTTATGGTCTATACCGCCTTTAAAATGTGTAAGGGCGCAGCAAACAAATACAACTTCGAAGTGATGTACGACTTTATGCAAGATGGCTTCTTGGCGATGAAACCGCTCAAGTCAGCAGAAAAATTTGTCCGCGAATTTACCGCTGTAGAACGCCAAATCGTTGACCGTGTACATGCCGGTGACCCGAACCCGTTTCAGCCTGCGGCTTAACAAAACTCACATCCCACAAAGCCCATGTTTGATATAAAACAAACTGGGCTTGCAAGACTGAATTCAGATTTTTTATAGGGGATTTGCAAAGCAATTACAGCAGACCCTTATTTTTTCTGTATATTATTCACAACAAATGCAAATGACTGCTGTATAACAACAGAGAATCTGTCATCATGCTTGCAAAGCAACATTAACCCTATTTATAAGTTAGGAGTGACTCTAATGTCTAACGAGAATCAAACGCCTGCCCCTACACCTGAGTCGGCACAAAATACAGACAAAGTGAGTCCATTCTTAACTGAGCCTTTACCACAAGGGACAGCGCAAGGTCAGCAACAATCTTTAGAACAACGTCTGACCGACACACCTGTGACAGGTTCAGTACCCAAATATAATCTGCCACGTGGCGCGAATACTGGTAACGTTGGGGCAACCACGCACTTTGGTTATCAAACCGTGAGCAGCGAAGATAAAGCACAAAAAGTAGCGGAAGTTTTCCACTCAGTGGCTGCAAAATACGACATCATGAATGACTTAATGTCATTTGGTATTCACCGTCTATGGAAACGTTTTGCCATTAACATGTCTGGTGTACGTCGCGGTCAGCACGTCCTAGATATTGCAGGCGGTACTGGTGACCTTGCCAAAGTATTTAGCCGTGAAGTTGGCCCGACAGGTCATGTGGTGCTTTCAGACATTAATGAATCGATGCTCAATGTCGGTCGTGACCGCCTCATTGATGCTGGTTGTACCAATGTCGATTTCGTTTTGGCCAATGCTGAAACTTTAGAACCTTTTGCAGACAACAGTTTTGACCTATTGACCATTTCATTTGGTCTACGCAACGTGACTGACAAAGATGCTGCACTAGCTGCCATGTACCGCGTACTTAAGCCAGGTGGTCGTTTACTGATTTTAGAATTCTCTAAACCGGTATTTGAACCTTTCTCAAAACTGTATGACTTATACTCATTCACTGCATTACCGATCATGGGTAAAATCGTAGCGAATGACTCTGAAAGCTATAAATACCTTGCAGAATCAATTCGTATGCACCCAGACCAACGTACTCTTAAAGGTATGATGGAAAATGCGGGCTTCCAAAACTGTGATTACCACAACTTAACGGGTGGTATCGTGGCTGTACACCGTGGTTTCAAACTTTAATACTGCAGGCTGAACTATGTGGTCGATTCTCGCACTTGGTGCAGTTGAACGCTTAATTCATCATGTCATTGATTTGGATGCGATTACCCGCATCCAACTGAATGAATTGCAAGGCAAAATGCTTCGTGTGGTGATCGACTCACCACAGTTGTCGGTGGATGTGTTTTTTGACGATCAGAAAGTTCGCTTAGAACCGACGCCAACAGGACATACTGAAACTGCATCCATCTTTGAGCAACGCCCTTTCGAACAGCAGTCAAGCATAACTGAAGCAACCGCGACCTTACATGTCAAAACAGTAGTCGAGCTCCTCAAACTGCTGTTGGCTGAAGATGTCGGCAATATTCCATTGCAAGGTGATTATCACTTATTGCAGGATATCCAGCGCATTATGCAGCAAGCTGAGCCTGATTTAGCTTCGCATCTAAGCCCTTGGATTGGTCCAAGCCTTGCGCATGAAATTGGTAAGTTACAACTTGCACCCAAACATCTCAAACGTACTTTACAAAGCCATTTGTTCTTTGCTGAAGACGCGTTAAAAGAAGATTCAGGCTTGCTTGCCCCACGCTGGCAAATGGATGATCTGAATCAAGACACCCGAATTTTGAATCAAAATCTGGACCGTGCAGAAGCAAAAATTCAGCAGCTGCACAGCCAAATTGACTCATTACAAGACAACACTTAAGACTAGGTAATTGCATATATGATTCCGCACGTTTCACGTTTACTCGACCTTTGGCGCATTGCTGCGCACTATAGACTCGACACGTTGTTTCCTGCGGAAGAATTACCGGAAAAAGCCCGTCATATTCTTTCCCTCATTCGTATACATCCTGCAGCACGTTTAAGCAAAGAACGTAAAAATCCACTGAAGCTAAAACA
This sequence comes from Acinetobacter sp. YH12097, assembly GCF_013419225.1. Taxonomy (NCBI): domain Bacteria; kingdom Pseudomonadati; phylum Pseudomonadota; class Gammaproteobacteria; order Moraxellales; family Moraxellaceae; genus Acinetobacter; species Acinetobacter sp. YH12097. Next base: position 94,707 of record NZ_VPAN01000004.1, read on the forward strand.
AGCTTTAGAAGATATGGGACCTTTGGCCATTAAACTCGGTCAATTACTGTCTACCCGTCGTGACTTGATTCCACCTGAAGTTTTACAGCAATTGGTGCTTTTACAAGACCGTGTAAAACCTTTTTCAAATGACGTTGCCAAAATGCGCATTCAGGAATCACTAAAAGCGGATGTGAATACCTTATTTGCACGCTTTGACGAGCAGCCTTTAGCCGCAGCATCTATCGCACAAGTGCATACTGCTGCACTGCATGATGGTCGCGAAGTCGTAGTGAAAGTGACTCGCCCGAATATTCGCAATCAAATTCTGCATGATTTTGAAATATTAGAGTGGCTTGGTCAGTTCCTTGAAAAACGCCTAGAAGCCGCTCGTGCCCTGCATCTGTCTGAAATTATTCAAGACTACCGTCAAATTATTCTCAATGAATTGGATTTGACTTTAGAAGCGGATAACACGCGTCGTATGCGTCATTACTTCACCGGTTCAAGCATGATGTACGTGCCTGAAGTCTATATGGACAGCCGTGATGTCATGGTCGAAGAGCGTATTACGGGTGTACCAATTTCAGATATTGCGACCTTTGATCGCTTGGGCATGGATCGTAAAGATTTAGCCGAAAAAGGGCTCACCATTTTCTTTACCCAAGTGTTCCGCGACAACTTCTTCCATGCCGATATGCATCCGGGGAATGTCTTCGTCGAAACCATTAATCCAAGCAATCCACGCTTTATTGCCTTGGACTGCGCGATTATGGGTGAGCTTTCAAAGCACGACCAAATGACCGTAGCACGCATGCTGCTTGCGGTTATGAACAGCGACTTTATGCAACTGATTCAAATCGTGCATCAAGCGGGTTGGATTCCACCGGGTACAGATCAAGATGCCTTAGCACGTGAAATGCGTCGTACCGTTGGCCCAATGGTCTCTAAACCAATGCATGAATTGGACTTCGCCGGCATCCTGATTCAAGTGATGGATATTGCGCGTCGTTTCCATTTAGAGATTCCGCCACAATTGATGTTGCTGCTCAAGACCTTGGTCCATGTTGAAGGTTTAGGAACTGATCTCTATCCTGAATTGGATATTTGGAGTTTGGCAAAACCAATCCTCACCGATTGGATTAAAGCGCAAATGAATCCGCAGAAAAACTTAAAAGAACTCGGGCAAAAAATTCCAGACTTACTTTTAGGTGCGCAAGATTTACCAACGCTGATGATCGACAGCCTGAATGGTTTAAAAAATCAGTCGGCTTGGCATGCCAAACAACTGAATGAACTGCAAAGCATGCGCCTGCAAATGGAACATCAGCAAAAACGTAGTTGGGTTTTTGGCAGTATTATGGCCATCTTCCTCTCCATCGCGATAATTGCGCCATGGTATGTTTCCATCGTATTAATTGCACTTTCAAGCTTACTTGCCATTTGGCGTGTGTTTAAATAATCTGTGTTTAAATGATCTTGATGTATCCATAGCTCCTTTAAGCCTTTTGACAATAAAAGGCTTAAAGCCATAAAAACAAAAAATTCAAAAATTTAAATAAGGCTGAACGCCATGTCATACAGTTATTTAGGGGTACTGTATGGTCGAAACCCTCTCCGAGCATGTGCAACGGCCTTGCTGTATAGTTTTTCGACCCTGCTCGATGTGTTGGTTCAATTAAATATGCACATGCCTTTTCTAAACTGGCAACCGCCAGCCAACACCACCCTGTATCGGATGCAGCATAGCGCTACATTTTGGTGGATCATTCTCTTTAATGCACTTCCCTGTTTATTCCTACTTTGTTTGCCACAGCAAAAGCTGATGGCGGGGTTAAATTATTGGTTATTAGCTGGGGCCGTGATTTTTATCATTAACCTATTTGCTTGGGCGGTCTTTCCAATGGCGACATGGGCAATCGTCTGCCTCAGTTTGTTTCAATTGCATCGGCATAACGAACAACTATTACAGCATTCCTGAGAGACGCCCTGATATGACTGAGAAGTCATTTGTCGGAAGTTTCAGCCATTGGGTCTGTGCAAAAACGCATTAGAATAATTCTACGACTGTATTTTAAGCGACTACCATGACTCAAATTTTGCAAAAAAGACCGCCTGCGCTCAATATCCGTGCTGGCCATTTAGCCCGCCAACTGATTGAACAAGAGGGTTTAAACGCTGCTCAAGTGGATATCCTGCCCGGTGCTGCGGGTGGTCCGAAAGGCATTGGTATTCAAGGTTTAGATCAGGCGATTTTTGCTGACTTTTTGCCACGCGCGCAACAAAAGCGTACTTTAATTGGTTCATCGATTGGCAGTTGGCGCTTTGCCAGTATTGCTGCTTGGGGAGCCATTGAAGGGACGAAACGCCTTTCTGAGCTGTATACCAATCTGAGCTTTCATAAAAAGATGAGCCGTCAAGAAGTCAGCGATGTGTGTCGTGGCATGCTGATCGATTTGATTCAAGGTCAAGAAGCGGCACTGGTTAATCACCCGGATTATCACCTCACTGTGCTTTCAGTCAAAGCTCAGCATATTTTCCAAAGTGATAAAGCTCTGCCGCTATTAGCCTCTGTCGCAGGAATCGTGGGAACGACAGCGCTCGCACGTAAACACAGTCGTTATTTCATGCAGCGTGTAATTAGTCAGCCTGTGTCAGGTCATCAATTTACCGTGGCGGATGATGGCTTTACCACGCATTACCATGCATTGACTCAAAATAGTGTTATGCCGTGGCTTATGGCATCTGCATCTATTCCTGGTGTTATGGCCGCGATCCGTGATATCCCTGATGCACCACAAGGCAGTTACCGCGATGGCGGCCTAATCGACTATCACATTGACCTGCCCTTCCAAAGTCAAGGCATCGTACTATATCCACATTTCACAGATAGCATCACCCCCGGTTGGTTTGATAAATTATTTAAACGTCAGGCTAATCCAGACAATCAAGCGCGTACCTTGTTACTATCACCTTCACAAGAATACCTTGCAAGCTTGCCGCTTGGCCGACTGCCTGACCGCAAAGATTTTACCCTCAAAGGTTTAGACAACCAACAACGGATTAAAATGTGGAACCAATGCGTGGCTGAAAGTCAGCGTATGGGCGATGAGTTTTTGGAAATGGTTGAGAAGCAACATTTCCCAGCAGTCATGCAAGCACTCTAAGCGTTACAGTAATCTCTTGCGAGGGACGCTATAATCCTGTTTCAGAATTTTGAGCTTATTTAGTATAGATTTATGCGGATATTTTTAACTGTTTTGCAGTATGCCTGCATCGCTTTTGCACTTTTCCTTGTTTATCAAGTGTCAACCGCCTTGATCAGCGGCCAATACGATTTAATGGAAGTAGTGGCAGATGTCGGTACCATTTTAATTTGTATCGATTTGGCGGTATTTTTATTTACTAGTAATGCAAAACAAGGCATTAGTATCGAAGACTATGCGAAACAATTGGAACAAAAACCGTCTAAATTGGTATATGTCACCCGTAAATTGGGACACTTCGGTATTTTGCTGATCATTACCAGTTGGATCGTACCGATGATTCGCTAATGTATTTTAGTTCAATAAAAAGGATCATCATGTGTTCATGATGATCCTTTTTTATGTCATCGGATTTTATTTATCCGAAGAAATTAACCCGTCCAGTTTTTACATCATACACTGCACCAACAATCGCCACTTTACCTTCTTGCACCAACTGCTGTAGCACTTCACTATTTTGCAAAATATAGCGGATGTTGTAATGCACATTCATTTGCGTAACTTGCTCTAAAAATGCCGGACTCAGCGTTTGTGGTTGCATCAATTCGGCAACACGCGATACAGACTCATTGAGTGGCCCCAGCACATATTGAATATGTGGCATACGCGTCAGGCTCTGAATCGATTGACCAGCTAAATGCAACTGACAAGCACTGCTAACCGCACCACAGTCCGTATGACCAAGCACCACGATCACTTTGGCACCTTTGGCTTCGCAGGCAAATTCCAATGATCCCAAAACTTTTTGTCCCGCGACATTCCCCGCAATGCGTAAACTAAATAAATCGCCAATTCCAACATCAAAGATCATTTCAGTCGGCGCACGAGAATCCATACAACCTAACACTGCCGCAATCGGATGCTGCCCTTCTTCAGCGGTCACCCGCAGTTGCCGATAGATATCTCGTTGCAAACGCTCATTTTGTACAAAACGTTTATTGCCTGCTTTAAGCAAAGCGAGCACGTCCTCTGGGTTCAAACGTTGCTGTAAAGCTGCTGTACTAATATCTATATCTAATGCCGCCTCCTGCGCATCGGCATAGTGTGTCTTGAAACCAATCAACTGCACTTGCACTTTACGCTGTGCTGCCTTTTCCTGCTGGTACTCTTGAATAAGCTGGAAAATATCAGCATCCATATCACTCACATGTGTAGCATCAATCACCACTTGTTCGCCGCGATGGATATGTTCCAATGCAGATATTAATGCCGAACGGTTGAGAAAACTGACTTGTGAAGGCAATTCAATCCGTGTAATCACCCCATGTAAATGATGCTCTTTATACACCTTCAGTCCCTTATTAAAATTGGCATATAAAATAAAGGCCGCACTACTGGCTAAACCAATCAAGATTCCGAGCAATAAGTCTGTGAGTAAAATCGCCAACAAGGTAATGATAAAAGGAATAAATTGTTTCCAACCTTTTAAATAAAGCTGTTTAAACAATTTGGGATGCGTCAGTTTAAAACCTGTGAGGATTAAAATTGCAGCTAATGCTGAAAGTGGAATCATGTTCATCAAAGGCACTAAACACAGCACGGCAAACAGGAGCAACACGCCATGAAAGATGGCAGAACATTTACTTTTAGCTCCAGCACTGGCATTGACCGAACTACGAACAATTACTGACGTCAGCGGCATCCCGCCTATAGCACCCGAAACGACATTGCCGATGCCTTGCGCCCATAACTCTCGGTTGGGGGGTGAAGAGCGCTTATGCGGATCCAATTTATCTGCTGCTTCTAAATTCAATAAAGTTTCTAATGACGCCACAACCGCCAAAGTGATAGCGCCCGTATAAATCAGAGGATTATTTAAAGCGGTCCAATCCGGAAAGATCATCACATTTTGTGGCTGATCCCAAAGGTTAGGAAGTTGGATGAGATTTGATGGATGAACTGCAAAAGACGAGCCACTAAGCACCAACACGGCATTACATAGTGCAGCAAGAACGACAGCAACCAAGGCTGAAGGCAAAACCCATTTTTTGCATGGGCTCTGCTCCCAAAGCAACATCAGTACAAGGCTACCGATACCGATCACAATGGCACCCACATCCCATTGCAAATTGAGCGGCTGTGACTGCCACAACACTGACCATGAAAATTGGTTCAAGCCAAACAGATAAGGCATTTGACTCCCAATCAAGATCAGCCCGATAGCTGCCAATAAACCCAATATGACATTGTTCGGAATAAAGTTGGCAAAGAAACCGAGCCTAAATATGCCAAATCCAATCTGTAAGATACCGGCAAAAACAATACACAATAAAAAGGCGGCATAGTTGCCGCCGAGTAGTTCAAGCTGTACCAAAATGACTGCTGTTAAACCTGCTGCTGGCCCTGCAACACTGATATGTGAGCCACTCAGTGCCCCAACTAAAATACCACCGACAATGCCGGCAATAATGCCAGAGAGAATCGGTGCGCCAGAAGCCAATGCAATGCCTAGGCATAGCGGTAAAGCCACGAGAAATACCACTGTTCCAGATAAAAAGTCGTGAATATGAAATCGATGTCGTTCAATTTTAGATGTCATCATTTTACCGTTTATAATAAATATCAAATAATTAGATGTAAGTATGTAAAACCTAAAGTTTGTGACCACTTTATGGCGTGACTTATATTGTCTGACAATCGAACGATTCTATAGTGTGTTTTGATACGTGATTTGTGTGATTTTTACACTTTATTGCGAAGTTTAAGATTCAGCTCATTTATCTTTGATAGGCCTTAAAAGAAATAAAAAAACCTCCCAAATGGGAGGTTTTTTATAGCGTATTGAAACCACATTGCTTCAAAAAATTATACGTCGAATCATAATATTTCTTGGGACGAGTCCAGTCACTGTCATCTACAGATGGTATATACAACACCATACCTTGTCGCGCCCGAGTCAGTAGCACTCGATATGCATTTAACAGGTATTTCTGCTTTTCAGTTTGCCTTATATTTTGCCATCGACTACCTTTAAAGGCTTGAAATTGCCAATCTTGATCAAAATAAAAATTAATATCCCATGCCACGCAACTGTAATCTATTTCCAAGCCTTGCACATCAAACTCAGTTGCAATATCTTCCAAATAATACGCAGAACGTACATCTGTATTTGAATTCAAAAACCAATCTGCAGGTGTTATTTTATTCTTTACATCAATACCTTCGGCTTTTAAACGTCTGGCACCCGAACTAGCAATAACCCCAAAGCGCTCTGAACCCTTAGCCTTTCTTTTTAACCACTGTTTAGCAACATTAAAATCACGACAAAGCAGAATAGGATAATCTTGGGACATCATATGGTAAGTTTCTTTCGCGGACTTTGCATCACCATCTAATACATGTTGAATCAAATGTGAAACTTGTTCACTGCGAAATGACCGGACAGAAACAGCAAGATGTAAATCTTCCTCATTTTTTCCATTTTTTTGAACCCAGAATTGTTGTTTAGGATCAGTTAAATAGACTTTATCCTGCAAAATTTTGTTAGAAAAGTAGATCTTCCATTTCGGGTATTTATGTTCTAATGCTGATAGCCATTCAGAAACACCTGCTTCTCCAGTGTTAATCTCCTGCCCACCACCAATCAGGCAAACAACGACACACCAATCAGCGTGGCGATCCATAACACTAATGAGAAACTCTGGTTCAGACATCGAAAAATTATCAATACCTTTTTTCTGTTTCATAAAGTTTGAAACCTGATCCTTTTGCCAGGCCCTTTGAGCTTCATCAAAAATAACGACTTTTTCGATTGGCACCTCATTTGATTTCAAATAATGATCTCTAAAATGATGAATATTTTGTATAAAGGCTTTGGCTTCACGTTCTGCCTCAGATCGCGTCTTTTTTTCTGTTTGTTGCTTAGCAAGTTCCACGGTATTTCGAACCAATGCTTCACGTAAAACATCAACTAAAGGACCATTCCCAGATAAAAATACAGAATGTTCTTGTTCATTTGTTTTTAAACGCTGGTTCGCAATATTAAGACCGGCCAATGTCTTTCCTGCACCAGGTACACCCGTTAAAAAACAAATCGTTTTTTTATTTGTTAATTTTGCATCTTCAATAATTTGTTCGATTTTTTTCGAAGTGATCGCTAAATTTTTTGCACCGGCATCACTTCTAGAAATTTCATCCACTGTATGACCTTGATATAACGCCTGAGCTGCTTCAATAATTGTGGGTGTTGGTTTATATCGAGACTCAACCCACTGTTTGATATTAAGTTGCGTAAGACCTGCAAATTGATAAAGCGCTTGTTCGATTACAATCCGTAAATTATGGGTGTTACAGCATAAAGTATCTTGATAAGTGGATACCGCTGACCATGACTGTTCACAACTTTGAGCTTGGGTTGAAATTAAAAGTGGTATGACCTTTTGCTGATGACTACCTTCATGAAAATTCAACAAATCCAAACAATAATCTATGACCTGAGTCTTAGCATATTGTGGGTAACTCTTTTCACCTACTTTAAATTCAATAACAAAAATTAAATTACGTATCAAAAGAATGTTATCTACGCGCTTACCCATCCGTGGAATAGAGAATTCAAAAAAGATTTCTCCCTCATCTAAAAAATCCAACTGTTGTTTTAAAATCTCAATTTGTTTTAACCAAGCGTTCTTTTGTAAATCTTCCAATGCAAATTCATGCTGTAGTGCCAAAGCCCCCATAATTTCTTGTTCATTTGTATGTATGAATTGTTGCACTGAACCCTGATAATAACTACGTAACATCATGATCTTCTAAGTTTATTTAAGCTTTGATTGTTTTAATCTTATATAAAAAAACCTCCCATATGGGAGGTTTTTTTAACAGTTAAAGATTACTTCGAACCTTTAATCCCTGCTTGTAATAACAACGCACCTAAACCACCAATTTTATTTTCTTGTGGTTTCGCTGCTTGAGGTTTTTTATGACCTTGTGGGCGGTCGCCTTGCGGACGGGCATGCTGTGGACGTTTCGCATGTGGCTTACGCTCACCACGTTGTTCTTGCTGGGCATTGTCACGACGTGGTTGACGTTGTGGTTTCGCTGCAGCAGCACCTTCTGCACGCATAGACAAGTTGACACGGTTACGTTCAACATCGACATTCAAGACACGAACTTGAACAATTTGACCTGGTTTCACGACTTTGTGCGGATCTGCAACAAATTCATTTGCAAGTTCAGAAATATGCACTAAACCGTCTTGGTGTACACCCACATCCACGAATGCACCGAAGTTGGTTACATTCGTAACCACACCTTCAAGCTGTAAACCTTCAGTCAACTGCGCCACTTCTGTGATGTCTTCACGGAATTTAGCCGTGCGGAACTCTGGACGTGGGTCACGGCCTGGTTTTTCAAGTTCAGATAAAACGTCTTGAATTGTCGGTAAACCAAATTGGTCATTTACAAATGCTGCTGCATCGATCTGACGGATAATTTCAGTATTACCAATAATATCTTTTACAGTCGTCGCTTTTGCTTCCACAATTTTTGCCACCAAGTCATATGACTCTGGGTGAACTGCAGATGCATCCAATGGTTCAGAACCATCTTGAATACGTAAGAAACCTGCTGCTTGTTCAAAGGTACGTTCGCCTAAACGAGGTACTTTCTTCAAACTTTGACGGTTATCAAAACGACCATTTTCTTTGCGGAATTCAACGATTTGCTGTGCAATCGATTTATTTAGACCCGCGATATAACCCAAAATAGCAGATGATGCTGTGTTGACATCAACACCTACTGAGTTCACACAGTCTTCCACAACCGCTTCTAGCGTTTTTGCCAAACCGGTTTGGTTCACATCATGTTGGTATTGACCCACACCAATCGATTTAGGATCAATCTTCACAAGTTCAGCCAATGGATCTTGTAAACGACGTGCAATCGATACAGCACCGCGGATCGATACATCTAAATCTGGCAATTCATTTGACGCCAATTCAGATGCTGAGTAAACCGACGCGCCTGCTTCAGATACCGACACACGAATCAAGTTCAAGTCTGTATTTGCTGCCATCATTTCAGCTACAACAGCTTCAGTTTCACGGCTTGCAGTACCGTTACCAATGGCAATCAGTTCAACATTAAACTCACGGCATAGACGTGCAAGTTCAGCCACTGATCCAGCTTTGTCTTCTTTCGGAGCAAATGGGTAAATCGTGCTATGTGCAAGGACATCACCTGATGCATTCACAACAGCCAATTTCACACCCGTACGGATGCCTGGGTCTACACCCAATGTGCAACGTGCGCCTGCAGGAGCAGAAAGTAATAAATGACGTAGGTTTTCAGCAAAGACATCCATCGCTTCAGCTTCAGCAGCCAAACGTTTTTCAGTCAATAATGAATGTTCAATCGCAGGACGAACTTTACCGAGCCAGAACAATTTTGCAGTTTGTTTTAAGAAATCTGCACGCGCTTGTGGTTGTGCTGTTTCTAAATTGTATTCAGTATCAATACGAGCCAATGGTGCATCATCTTCACCATCGACTTTTAAGCCCAAGACATTTTCTTGACGGCCACGGAGCATCGCCAATAAACGGTGTGAAGGGACTTTATTTAAGCTTTCAGAGAAATCAAAGTAATCACGGAATTTTTTACCGACTTCTTTTTTCTCATCGCTTGCAACTAAACTTTTCAACACTGCAGTTTTCGCAAATGTCGCTTTTAGCTCAGTGGTTAATGCAATATTTTGTGCCCATTCATCAATTAAAATGTGTTGAATCGCATCAAGTTGACTTTCAACATCTGCATAATCTTCATGGCTAAAGCCTGCCAAAGCTTCCGTAGGATCGATCGCTTCATTAAAGATTTTTTCAGCGATTGGGCCTAAACCCGCTTCTTTGGCTTTAAATGATTTACTGGTACGTTTTGGACGGTACGGTGCGTAAATCTCTTCTAAAGCATTTTTCGTTTCTGCTGCATTCACGCGAGCAAGTAAGTCATCAGATAACTTGTTTTGTTCTTTTAGAGATTCGATTACCTTTTCACGGCGCTCAAATAAATCACGCAGGTAAGTCAGACGTGTATCGAGCTGACGTAATTGAGTATCGTCCAGACCTTGCGTCACTTCTTTACGGTAACGTGCGATAAATGGAACACTGGCACCTTCATCAATGAGCTTGATGGCAGCTTCAATTTGATTTGGACGTACGGCAATTTCTTTTGCCAACTGCTGAACTAAGTCAGTCATCGTATTAGATCCCTGCAAGGATAAGTTCTAAAAGCCATGATTATAAAGACCAAGACCATAAAATCCACAATTGTTTTTATAAATTTATTCGTGGTTTTTAATGCCAGTTCATCTCAAATACACATTTTTTTACGAAACTGACTATGAAACAGCAAATTAGCGAGACTTAGATAAGCAAACTGATTCGAACAACATGTATACATTTGGTATCTATGTCTTGATTTTAACTGCAATATTTGTTGCTTTAGAGCATAGTAAATTTATATAAATGAATCGTATACTCAAGTGAAATCGACTTTTTGTTTACGATGACAATAAAGAATAAGGAGCACGTCATGAGTTTAGTTGTACCTGCTGAAAAAACAGATGCCGTACAAGCCGAAACCGACCGAGTCGAACGCATTCTGGTTGTCGATGATGATGTGCGTCTACGCACCCTCTTACAACGCTTCCTAGAAGATAAAGGTTTTGTGGTCAAAACCGCACATGATGCGACTCAGATGGATCGTCTGTTGCAGCGGGAACTCTTTTCCCTGATTGTGCTCGACTTTATGTTACCTGTTGAAGATGGCTTGAGTATTTGTCGCCGTCTGCGCCAATCTAGCATCGATACCCCAATCATTATGCTGACCGCTCGTGGTAGTGATTCAGACCGTATTGCTGGACTTGAAGCCGGTGCAGATGACTATTTACCAAAACCATTCAACCCGAATGAGCTTTTGGCACGTATTCGTGCCGTATTACGTCGTCAAGTGCGTGAAGTTCCGGGCGCACCAAGCCAACAAATGGAAGTGGTGTCTTTTGGTCCGTGGTCACTCGACCTGTCTACTCGTACATTAACCCGTGAAGGTCAAGTCGTCACATTAACAACGGGTGAATTTGCCGTACTTAAAGCATTAGTTCAACATCCTCGTGAACCACTGACACGCGACAAGTTAATGAATCTTGCTCGTGGTCGTGAATGGGGTGCTATGGAGCGTTCAATTGACGTTCAGGTTTCTCGCCTGCGTCGTTTGGTTGAAGAAAACCCAGCACGTGCACGCTATATCCAAACCGTTTGGGGCGTGGGTTATGTCTTTGTTCCAGATGGTGCTGAATAATCCAAATAAATAGTAATAAAAAATTCCGCCGTTCATTAGGCGGAGTCTTTTCATTGAACATTAAATTTATCCAATAACCTGCGGTTCGCCTTACTTTTGTTTCGGCAAAAGTAAGCAAAACCATTGTCATACGCAAAACTCGTCTCATTTCTGCTTCATATCAGAATCATCGCAGAAACATAATCTATTCCATGCTTCCTGCCTCGAACAGTTGCGTATGACCTGAACGCGTATCCAACAGGGTTAATTGATCTCACACTCTAAAATTTACTCTAGGGATATAGCGTGAAACTCGAACCCATCGACCCACAGGAATTTACCGACTACGTTACCTACTCCGAAAAAAAACGGACACCTTGGGAACGCTTCCTCGATAAAATCAAACCCCGCTCTGCAGCCATGCGGACCACCGTATTGGTCTTATTTGTGGTGTTTTTTAGCCTGTTTATGTCCTTATGGTTCTTTTGGCGCACACTCTATTTACCCGAAATTCAACAACATGCTCGTTACCTCGCGGTCGAGCTTGAAATCATTAACAATCCTGATTTACGGATTTTTCATAACAATGCCGAAGTGGATGTCGACGACTGGATGCGCAACCGTGTCGGGATCGAATATGTGACCGATCCGAAAGAATTCCCCAATGTCAAAGACAAAGTCATTGCAGAGTTCTTTACCAATCAAATTGAAAAGAAACTGGCCAAAGAAATGCGCATTGATAATGCGACCGTGTATTTCCAATTTAAACCTGACCCACGCATCTGGATTCAAACTCCAGAAATGAATGGCAACTGGGTTCGCGAGCCTTTAAAAACCTATGCCAACTATAGCGCAGAGCTGATTTTAGGCTGGTTATTGGGTATTCCGCTGATTGCTGGCATCATTATCTTAACCTTGGTTCGTCAGCTCAACCGTCCACTAAAACGTTTACAAGATGCGGCAAACAACTATAGTAAACACGGCACTGCACCTTATTTAGAAACCAACCATGGGCCACAAGAAATCCGTGAAGTAAACCAAGCCTTTAACCACATGGTCTACACGCTGGAACAAACTGAACGTGATCGCCGCATCATGTTGGCCGGTATTTCCCACGATTTGCGTACTCCGCTGACCCGTATTCGACTCAGCGCAGAAATGATGCCTGATGATGACTTCCTAAAAGAAGGTCTGATTTACGATGTTGAAGATATGGATGCAATTCTGAATCAGTTCATTTCGTATATGCGAGATGGCTCTGATGAGGTTCCGCAAGATACTGATTTAAATGCGCTATTGCAGGAATTAGTGATTCAATTTAAACCTTTAGATATTCGCTTTGAACCTCAAGACTTACCGATTATTCAAGCACGTAGCCTGTCCTTAAAACGATTAATAGGGAACTTAATCAATAACTCAAAACGCTATGGTGCCGAGCCGATTGAACTGTCTACCGAATATGAAGGTGACCATATTCAAATTCGCGTTGCCGATAATGGCGAAGGGATTCCTGAAGACCAAATTGAAGACCTGATGCAACCTTTTGTACGTGGTAATGATGCACGTACCATTCAAGGCAGTGGACTCGGTTTAGCCATTGTAAAACGTATTGTGGATATTCACGAAGGTCAACTTTCAATTCACAATCGAGCAGAAGGTGGACTCGAAGCGATCATTTCTTTACCACTGCAAAAACTCGAAAATGATGAAATATTAAACAACAGCCCATTGGAAAAAATTAAGCAAAGTTTAACTGAACGCTTTTAACAAGCGTTCAAAAAAGCAACGAACAGTTTTGTTTAAGCTTTAACCATTGATATTTTTAACTTTATTATTCAGTAGTTTAAAAAACATAATAAAATCTTATACCCACATTTTTTCAAAAAATTAGACCTTAGCCTAACAGGTATGCAAAATGGCTTTTTTGATCGGTACAATCCGTATCAGTTTTGAGAATTTCACGAGAGTATATGATGTCTTTAGATCGCATCCGTTTAACTGCCCTTCACGACAAAGTTATCAGCGCAGAAAAAGCTGCTGAATTCATTCAGGATGGTATGACGGTAGGTATGAGTGGTTTCACACGCGCAGGTGAAGCGAAAGCTGTACCTTTAGCGTTGGTTCAACAGGCTCATGCTAATCCTCTTAAAATTACCCTAATTACTGGCGCGAGCTTGGGTAACGATTTGGACAAAAAATTGACTGAAGCAGGTGTTCTTGCTCGTCGTTTACCGTTCCAAGTAGACAATACATTACGTAAAGCCATCAACAAAGGCGAAGTGATGTTCATCGATCAGCATTTGTCTGAAACAGTTGAACAAATGCGTAACCTTCAGCTTAAAAAGCCTGATGTGGCAATTATTGAAGCTGTTGCGATCACTGAAGATGGTGGCATCATCCCTACAACTTCTGTAGGTAACTCTGCAAGCTTCGCAATTTTTGCTGAAAAAGTGATTGTTGAAATCAACACCAACTTAAGCCCAGCATTCGAAGGCTTACACGATATTTATATCCCAACGTATCGTCCAACACGTCAAGCGATTCCATTGACTCAAGTTGACGAACGTATTGGTACACATGCAATCAACATCGATCCTTCAAAAATCGTAGGTATCGTATTTAACAACGAATTGCATGACTCTCCATCTACAGTGACTGCACCTGATGATGAAACTCAAGGTATTGCAAACCACCTGATCGCTTTCTTTGAAAAAGAAGTAGAAGAAGGTCGTTTACCGAAAAACCTTGGTCCATTACAAGCAGGTATCGGTTCAATTGCAAACGCAGTATTGACTGGTCTTAAAGATTCAAACTTTGAAGACTTGATCATGTACTCTGAAGTACTTCAAGACTGTACATTTGAATTGATCGACGCAGGCAAAATGAAATTTGCTTCAGGTTCTTCTATTACGCTTTCTGCTAAATATGGCGAAAAAGTATTTAATAACCTTGAACAATACAAAGACAAACTTGTATTACGTCCACAAGAAATTTCGAACCATCCAGAACTTGTACGTCGTTTAGGTATCATCGGTATCAACACTGCGCTTGAGTTTGATATCTACGGTAACGTGAACTCAACTCACGTTTGCGGTACAAAAATGATGAACGGTATCGGTGGTTCAGGTGACTTCGCACGTAATGCACACTTGGCGATCTTCGTGACTAAATCAATTGCAAAAGGCGGCGACATTTCTTCTGTTGTTCCATTTGCTTCTCACATTGACCATGCTGAACACGACGTTGACATCTTAGTTACTGAACAAGGTCTTGCTGACTTACGTGGTCTTGCTCCACGTGAACGTGCTCGTGCAGTAATCGACAACTGTGCTCACCCTATGTACCGTGATGCGCTAAATGATTACTTCGACCGTGCATGTGCGAAAGGTGGTCAAACACCTCACCTTCTACGTGAAGCATTGTCTTGGCACATCAACTTCGAAGAGAACGGCCACATGTTAGCTGCTCAACCAGAAGTTAAAACTGCTTAATTGACAGTGAAATAAGAAAACGCTCTTCGGAGCGTTTTTTTATGGCTTTTATTTTTCAATATGACTTATCAAGTCTGCAAAACTCGACTAATCTAAATTGGTCAAAATACATGCTAAAACAAAAATTATGTTTATTATCCGCCCCTATCTCGAATCTGATTTAGATGATGTAATTGCACTTTGGGAACTGTGTGATCTGACCCGTCCATGGAATAACCCTGAAATTGATATATTTCGAAAACTAGCGCAACGTGATCAATTATTTTTATTGGCTATCAAAGATGATCAATTGATCGCAACTGTGATGGGGGGCTATGATGGACATCGAGGCTGGGTCAATTATCTTGCTGTACATCCACATTTTCAGCGTAATGGCGTTGCCACCGCCCTCATTCAACAATTAGAAAAACGCTTAATTGCTTTAGGTTGCCCAAAACTTCAATTACTGATTCGCCAAGACAACATTGACGTACAAAATTTTTATGAACAATTGGGCTATGAAGAGGTTGAAGTGATTTGTTTGGGTAAACGTTTAATCACGGATTAATAGTCCGACAAATCTTCGGTCAATCCTTGAAGCAACATAAAAAAAATTCGACATTGCACCATCGAAACAAAAATGGATTGCATTGCTTGGCTTTAAATTTTAGGATTTGCCCCCATCATTTTCCCAGAACATAGAAAAGAGATTTCCCATGCGTGTAGATATCTGGTCAGACGTGGTTTGCCCATTTTGTTATATTGCGAAAAAACGCCTTGAAGCTGCTGCCGAAGAATCGGGTGTAGAACTTGAAGTGTTTTGGCATAGCTATCAACTTGATGCAGATGCGCCCGCTCGCCTAGAAATTTCTAATACTGAACGTCTAGCTCAAAAATATGGCCGCAGTATTGAAGAAGTAGAGGAAATGCAGCGCAATATTGCCGAAATGGCAAAAGCTGAAGGTATTGAATTTAACTGGCAAAAAGCCAATTCAGGTAATACTTTCAACGCGCACCGCTTGATTCATCTTGCACAAAGCAAAGGTCTCGGCAGTGAAGCCAAAGAAGCTTTCTTCTATAGCTATATGACGCAAGGCTTGGCCATTGGTGAACGTGAAACCTTAGAAGATGTTGCATCTCGTATTGGTCTAAACCCTGTTGAAGTCGATGACTTATTAGACTCAGATGAATTTGCCGATTTCGTCAAATACGACGAAGAAGTAGCACGCGATCAACTTAAAGTTACGGGTGTACCGTTCTTTGTATTTGAGCAACGCATTGCTTTAGCAGGCGCTCAACCGAAAGATGTATTTAAAAAAGTGATGGACAAAGCTGCGGAACTCCCTGAGCTTGCTCCTACACCTGTCTGTAATGATGAAAGCTGTGAAACACCTGAAAAATAATTCAGCGCGTTCAATCAAAAATCCCCGAACTTCGGGGATTTTTTATGATCAGTTTTTAACATCAATAAAATGAAACTTATTCCACCAAGAAGCTGATTTTTAAGTTCACTCGATATTCCGCAATTTTATTGTCTTTCACCACAACTTTTTGTTCATTAATCCATGCACCCTGAACGTTCTTTACGGTTTCAGTGACTTTATTAATTCCCGTTTGGATGGCATCTTCAAAACTTTTTGTGCTACTTGCATTTACTTCAACGACTTTAGCAACAGACATTGTATTTATCCTCATTGTTATGATTTTGAATCTTCATCATATGATTAAGTCACTTATTTTGGTTATTTTTCAAACATCAAAACAGCAAAATATTACATGTCTTACACAGGAGTGAATTCCACTTCGAGGGATTACAAACTGACCATCATTTATTACATGCTTTCTGTTTAAGCCAAGGCCACTACCGATTAGGCTAAAAGCTTCATTCTTCAAACGATCATGCTCGGGAGTAATGTCATGACTATTGAACCTCAAGCAACTTCTGCTGAAACCGAACTATCTACCAATACAACCCCTCAAACAACCACCAACGAGTCCCAAACAGGGAAGAATAGCTTTCTCTCACGTTTTTCTCCGACCGTCAAAGGTGCTGCGATCGGAGCTGTTGCAGGCAGTATATTACCTGTTTTTGGTACGATTAGTGGTGCCATTATTGGTGGTATCGCAGGCAAAGTCTATGAAAAGAAATGTGCCAAACATTCATAGATTTTTCATCTATATCTGAGTGATACGCCGCTGTCACTCAGCCACTAAAAACTCTAGAGCAATAACTCTAATAGACTGTTTTATATGAATATTAAATCCTACCATTTATCTTGTGTTGCCGAATCGATCATTTTTAATTGATTATTTTTTGATATTATTTTCACATAAATTCAAGTGATTAATTTTCTCCCTGACTCAATTTTTGAGTTACTAATGATTGATAGGAATACACAAATGAACGCAATCAAATATGCTATGGCTGTTGCTGTGATGGCGCTTTCTGCAACTGTTTCTGCACAAATCGTTTACGTACCAGATTTTCCAGTAAAAAAAGCTGTAACTGCTGAAACTGCCAATGCAGAGAGCCAAGCTCCAGCTGCTGATACAACTGAAGTTATCACAAACACAGAAAAAAAAGCTTAATTTTTAGCTGATTTTTCCATAAAAAAACCGATGGCTCCCACCATCGGTTTTTTATTTTATGTGCCTTTACTTTGGGCTTTATTCTTTACTTAACATTAAAAATGAACATCTAAAAGCGCTCAATCGCTGATGATGACTTCAAAAAAATTGATCCAACTATGCCGCGATAAAATTTGCAAAGCGTATCTTTAAGCTGATGATTTGGTATTATTTTTAAACAAAATGCGCATTAATTGTCATATTCAACACTTAATTTGTAGAAGCTGACATTTATTTCCATGTTTTTTTTAATGAAATCTCTATAATCAAATGAACTAATCGACTTCTTTATTTTTAAATTTACATTGTCCTATGCAAGAACTTCAGGCACTGATACAAGGAAAAATTTCACCGCAGGTCATCGATATTGAACGCCTGATTGAATTGGCCAATACATATCGAAACCCGAATTCGGCTGAATATAAATTAGTAGAACTTGCAACCAATATTGTATTGGCTAAATATTTAGAAAAAGCACAAAAAGTCCTTTAGGAAGCGGACAAATGAATTTACAAGAGAAAGTACAATTAATAAAAGAAATCCATGTACTGACCCATCAACTTGAACATCGTGCTTTAAGTTTTTATGAAACGGCGCTTTCTAAACGTCGGATTCATGAAATTTTTGCCTTATGCGATGAACCAATTTTTCAAAAGCAAATATTAAGTTATCGCGCATTAACTAAGCCACAAATGGCTGCAACTGAATTTTCCAAACAAACGCCATATTCATGGTTATTTCGTGGCTATTTTAACCATGATGCTGCACTTGAAAATGCTTTATATCAATATCCAGAGATGGGTTGGGCCTTGCTGCATGACCATGAATTAGGTTGGCAAGTGTGGATGATTCCAGCCAAACAGCGCACGGCTTTACTCAGTGAATGGGGCAATTTTAGCGAATGCTATGATTGGTTAATTGAACAACAACAGCTATATAAATGTTTAATCAGTGATACCGATCTACGTCTACATGCCTTACGCCTAAAGGATGAAATCATCTCAGCGCCAAGCTGTGTTGCAGCAAGTGTGGACAACCTACTGCCAATTGAAGCGATAAATAAAGACGGATCTGTTGATCTAGATCATTGCGATAAGCAAATCAATAAAGCGGATACGTTGCTTGATAACTCAAATACAAATAAACCGGAGCTTTCTGCACCTGATACCGTTCCTCTTGTTCTAATTGAGCAGCCAACACATGCGCCATCGGAGGAACATCTCAACTCGACAATGGCAGGCGTTGAATTTCCTGAACAGGTTCAAATCGCTCAATATACCGCTCGCGTTCAAACGCTGCAAAACATCGATGCGCAATTGGCCTTGTATGAATTGCAGTTTATAGATCAGCCTGAACTCACAACGCAACTTGATGTTCTATTACATACAACAGATGGTACAGATTGGAAAAACCAGCCACTGTATTTAGCAGAGCAAATCAATACCGAAGGTCGCTTCATCAAATATCTCTTGTTGTTTGGTGCGCAAACGCAGATGGAAGCCATTCGACTCTCTCAGCTGTTTTGCCAACAACATCAACATGAACTTGCCGCGATTAAAGTCATATCATGGGACAGTCTAGAGCAACTCTGTGCTGCACCTGATCAGCTCTATCAACAGTCTCAGCATGCTGAAATGATTTGGTCGCAAAACGACTATTATCCATTTATCCCGGTACAGTTAGTTCATACGCAAAAATTCATTCATTTTGATGAACCTGAACCGACGCTACATACCCCGCTGTTATTATTACAAGAACGTCAAAAAATACGTTTAATCCACGGTCAAAAACGCATGGCACTCTTGCGTACTGAACAAGCCCTTCCCTATTTGATCCTCCATCGACAGCAAGGTTTAAATTGGCAAAGCATCCAAAATGTGATCCAACAATTGGCTCAACCCATTGATGTGATTTCGCTTTATCAAGCACTTAAGCAAATGACCGAAGATTAATTGCATTTATTTTGTAGTTTGGCTTGCATTTATCCGACAAAAATAACAAAACTACAGATGCAGGATACTCAGATGATAATTAAATAGAGCCAAAACATATGCATAAAAAACAACAGTACTTTATTCGGACTTTGCTTTTTTCCGCATCAATGAGCTTGATGTATCAAGTTGCTTGGGCCAATGAAACTGATGCTGTCGTCAATGAAACTGAGGGTGAACATTCGCAGGATGTGCCTGAAACTGACCAAAATTCATCGTATATCACGCCAAAGACCTATGATTTTTTAGATCAAATTCCACGTTGGATTGATGCAACACCGACCTTCTTACCTGAACAATCAGATCACCCCATTGTTCCGACAACAGAACAAACGGAAAATAATAGCTGGACCGATCGACAACAGAAGAAAGTCCGAAATTGGGCAGATCGAACGGCCGTTCGCATGGATAATTGGTTTGGGCAAAGTGAGCCTGATAAACCAGCCAATGCTACCCTTAGGGTGATTTTAGACAACAGTTGGAATAAGCACGATGAATACGAAATTAAGCCACGTATTCGCGGTAAAATTAAGCTTCCCACTTTAGAAAAAAAATTGAGTGTGGTCTTTGGTGATGACTCACTTGATAATGAATTAGAAAATAATGCTGCAATTACCAATGAAAACCCTGCGGGGCGTAGTGATAAAAATTATGACAATAAGCAAACCCGTGAAGATAACAGTTCACTGGCTTTACGTTGGTCAGAAATTTCAGATCGACTGCCCTTCGAAACTGACGTTGATCTCGGTTTACGTTCTGGTGATGACCTATATGTCCGCTTAAAAGCAGCTAAAAAATGGCAACTCGACAATGACTTTCGTTTTTTAGCAGAACAGATTTATCGCTATGGCATCGACAGTGAAAATTATCTAAGAACCAATTTAGAATTAACCCATGCCCGCCCAGGCCAATCCTTTATCTCGAACCAATTCAACCTGACCTATGCCGATACGCAGGATGATGATTTGAAATGGGATAACTTCAGTTTTCGCCAACACCAATTTTTTAAAGGCAACCGCTTCAGCTATGGCCTATATACAGGTGGTTTTTACAATAACGATCAACTGCGTTTAAACAGTTGGGGGCCATCTGTGTCATGGCGCCAACCCTTCCTGCGCGAATGGTTTTATATCCAAGGCGATCTCAATTACCACAATAACCATCGTGATGATAAAAGCCACTTTTTGGGCGCTTTAGTGCGTCTTGAAGCCCTGTTTTAAAACCTCTTTAAACACAGCATATAAAAAAGCCCATCTCAACAGGATGGGCTTTTTTAAATAACTCAGGTTCAGTTTTTCTTAATCACACTCACACGATCATTACGTGCAATACGCGACTGCTTTTCAGCGACTTTTTTCACTTTAGGAAAGCTGTACTGAGCACGATCATTTCGTATCACACGGCGGCTATCGACAAAAGGGTTGATATCGTATTGTGCGATCTGCTTTGAAACCTGCACTCGGTCATTACGCACCATTTTTTGCGTAGCGCTATCTGCCTGAGCAGATTGCATGAGGCCCATAGAGAGCAGCGAACCCATTACAGCGATCACTAAAGTTTTCATCTTACAATTCCCAATATTCAATGATCGCTATTATAGATTAATTATTTATCTTTAATTTATTTTAAAGATTAAAACATGGACGTTTTTATTTATGCCCTCTATCGAAAAACCAAATAAAAAAACCTCCCGAAGGAGGTTCATTTCATATCACGGTTACTTCAGCAATAAGCTGTTAATCCGTTTGATATATTGGGCTGGATCTTCGGGTAAACCACCTTCAGCAATCAACGCCTGATCAAAAATAACATTCGCCAAATCATCAAACTGCGCCGAGCTTTCTAATTTTTGCACCAAAGGATGGGATGGATTGATTTCCAAGACTGGTTTTGACTCTGGAACCGCTTGTCCTGCTTGTTTTAGCATGCGAACCAGTTGCGGTGATAACTCACCTTCAGCCACCACCAAACATGCAGGAGAATCAACTAAGCGTGTGGTTACACGAACCTCTGAGGTTTTGTCTTTGAGCGATGCTGACAATTTTTCAACCACTGGTTTAAATTGTTCCGCTGCGGCTTCAAGTGCTTTTTTCTCTTCAGCATCTTGCAAGTCACCTAAATCAACCGCACCTTTAGCGACGTTTTGTAATGGTGTGCCATCGAATTCAAATACAAATTCCATCGCCCACTCATCTACACGTTCGGTCATGAGCAAAACGTCGATGCCTTTTTTCTTGAACAATTCAAGTTGCGGAGAGTTTTTCGCTGCATTTAAACTATCAGCAGTCACATAGTAAATTGCCTTTTGGCCTTCTTTCATGTTGGCTTTATAGTCCGTCAATGACGTCACGACTTCATCGTTACTGGCAGTGGCAAAACGTAACAATTTTAAAATACGCTCTCGGTTTGCCATATCTTCGCCCAGTCCTTCTTTTAAAACTGAACCAAATTCTGCATAGAAGGTTTTAAATTTTTCTTGATCTGCAGCATCTTCCGATTTTGCCAAAGCATCAAGTACGGTCAAAATACGACGGGCGTTACCTTCGCGAATCGTTTTCACGTCGCGGCTTTCTTGCAATAATTCACGGCTCACATTCAGCGGCAAGTCTGCGCTATCCACCACACCTTGAACAAAACGTAAATAATTTGGAATCAAATTATCCGCATCATCCATGATAAATACACGTTTCACATAGAGCTTAATTCCTGCTTTAGCTTCACGTGTGAAAATATTGCTTGGTGCGCGAGATGGAATATAAAGTAACTGTGTATATTCAGTACTTCCCTCTACACGGTTGTGTGTCCACGCAAGCGGGGCTTCAAAATCATGGCTCAGGTTTTTATAAAACTCAGTATATTGTTCTTCACTGATCTCATTTTTATTACGCGTCCATAATGCACTTGCTGAGTTAATCGCTTCCCATTCATCCGTCAGATATTGACCAGGTTTTGCTTCTTCGCCTTCGGCAGCTTCCTCTTGTTGCCAAACTTCTTTCTGCATCTCAATTGGCAAACTAATATGATCAGAGTATTTATTAATAATCTGCTTAACTTTGTAACGATCTAAATAATCTAAAGCATCCTCGCGTAAATGCAAAATGATGTCGGTTCCACGTGAAGCCTTATCAATTGGCTCTACATCAAACTCACCTGTACCATTACTAACCCAACGTACCCCTTCAGCGGCATTTACCCCAGCACGACGTGATTCCACTGTAATTTTTTCAGCAACAATAAAACCTGAATAGAAGCCCACACCAAATTGACCAATCAATTGTGCATCTGACTTTTGATCACCCGTAAGCTTCGACATAAAATCTTTAGTGCCAGACTTAGCAATCGTACCCAAATGATCAATCGCTTCTTGTTGTGTCATACCAATACCATTATCCGAAATGGTAATTGTCTTCTGCTCTTTATTTAAATGAATACGCACATGTAAATCTGGATCATTTTCATAATATTCAGGATGATTAATCCCTTCAAAACGGAGTTTGTCACATGCATCCGAAGCATTGGACACTAACTCACGTAAGAAAATTTCTGGATTGGAATATAAAGAATGCGTTACCAAATGTAGTAACTGAGCTACTTCTGCTTGGAAGCTATGTTTTTGAGAATTTTGTTCGCTCATCCGTCTCTCCGTTCATATTATGTATTACGATTGAATGCTATATGAATGGAGGGACTTCACTATTTTTCAATAGGCTGAGTGGAAAAATTTTCACAGCATCGCACTCATTTTTAATGTTTAAAATGGCCCCTGCTTATACACACGG
The DNA here is from genome assembly GCF_013419225.1 of Acinetobacter sp. YH12097. Taxonomy (NCBI): domain Bacteria; kingdom Pseudomonadati; phylum Pseudomonadota; class Gammaproteobacteria; order Moraxellales; family Moraxellaceae; genus Acinetobacter; species Acinetobacter sp. YH12097. The sequence continues at coordinate 118,088 of NZ_VPAN01000004.1, forward strand.
TCCATGTAAAGATCTAGTTTTTGCTGTCGCATTTTATATACATCGCTTAAACAACTGACATTGTCACGGCACTGATCGCGTAGTTGTAACCATTTTATTTGTTGATCTTGAATTGCACCACGTGTCCCCATGGGAACCAAATGACGAATAATCGTATAGGTCGTGGCCATTTTGACATCAGCATCATTAATACTACGGTTATCACAAACCGCATGTTCGGTAATGGTTTTCGCCTTTTTACAATCAAAACTTGCGGCATAACTTGTCGAAATAAAATAAGCACTGCCCAAGACCAGCATTCCCTGAATAATTTTTTTCATCGTCTTTTCTCTTCATCCAACTTGCTGATTTATTTCGACTCTAACAGTTCCACCTAAATTTTCTATTGCCTATTTGTTCAATTCGATCAACTGATGAATGGAGTATGCTGCATAAAAAACCCTGCCATTAGGCAGGGTTTTAAGATCAGCTACAGCTTAGAATTTGTAGCTATAACCAATTGTATACACCATAGGATCGATATCTAAATCAAAAGTTTCGACAACTGTTTGAACTTCAGGCTGGATTTGAGCATAACGTGCATCAAAGAATACGCCCCAGTTTTTAGCATCAGCTGGTTGGTAGTTAAAACCAACTTGGCCAGCAAAACCATAAGACTCTTTCACTTTAACCTTTGTGCCTTCTAGCACACCTGAACCATCTTCATCCCAAGCAACAAATGCTGTACCACCCACACCAATGTAAGGTGTAAAGCCAGTTGAATTTTTAAAGTTATATTTCGCAGTAATTGTTGGTGGAAGATGTTTCAATTTAACACCAGCAACTTTTGAACCCGCAGCTGTTACATCCACATCATGACTAATTGGTGTAGCTAATAGTAATTCAGCTGAAATGTTGTCATTAAAGAAATATTCTACAGACGGTGTAAATGCAAACTCATGATCTGCTTTTACATTTAAAGCACCATTAGCAATATCAGTATCTGCAGTTGGAGCAATTACAGAAGCACCAACTTTAACCTGCCATTGACCAGCCATCGCTGAAGCAGACATACCCAATAATGCAATAAGAGCAGCTTGTTTTAACATTTTAAAGCAACCTTCTAGAATGAATAATTAATATTAAACATTAGTATTAAAATTATGCAACATTATTATTTTATAAATTTTTACATTATTATATAAGTCATTATTAATTATATATATTTATTTTAATCATAGTGCAATGCTTGGTTTTATATTTTCACCGTTATAATTAATTTATTATTCATAATATACCAACCTTTTTAATCAGAATTAATAAAATGAATTATTTTAATCCAACCAAAATCCTCAGGATTAAATAACAAAAAAGGCGATTATATAATCGCCTTTTTTATTTATCTTTGAAAATTTTTTAGAGTACCATTGCGGCAATCCAACCAAAGATCATTAATGGAATATTGTAGTGAATGAAGGTCGGGACCACACTGTCTTTCATGTGGTCATGCTGACCATCCATATTAAGGCCTGATGTTGGGCCTAAAGTTGAGTCTGATGCCGGAGAACCTGCATCTCCTAAAGCTGCTGCTGTACCAATAATGGCAATCGTTGCCGCTGGGCTAAAACCAAATTGAATACAAAGTGGTACATAAATAATGGCCAAAATTGGGATTGTTGAGAATGAAGAACCAATACCTAAGGTAATTAATAGCCCTATCAATAGCATCCAAAATGCAGCTAAACCTCGGCTGTTTCCAATCCATTCAACCGAAGCTTGTACCAGTATTGGTACTTGATTCGTAGCCTCAATCACAGATGCAAAGCCCTGCGCAGAAATCATAATGAAACCAACCAGTGCCATCATGCGCATACCACTGATAATGACATCATCGGCTTCTTTCCACTTAAAAATACCTGCACAGCTTAAGATCGCAACACCAACCAGACCCGCCAAAATCATCGACTCAGATATGACTTGAACAGAAAGCGTAGCAACCACTGCAACCGCAGCCATAATCAAAGTAAATTTAGCGACTTGTGGTTTACCATTTTCATCTGCTTTTACATCAGATGAGATGGTGTGCTGTGATTCCTTAACCTGAACGTCAGCATACTCTCGTGGTTTACGGTAGCTATAAAAAACAGCAATTAATAAGCCAACAAACATCCCAAATACTGGAATTGCCATAGCAGTTGGAATTTGATCATAGCTGATGTTGAAACCGTATGGCTTACCAAAGGTATTGATGTTTTGACCTAAAATATCATTAAGGAAAATAGCACCAAAACCAAAAGGTACCAGCATATAAGTCGCCACAAGACCAAAAGTCAGAACACAAGCAATCAAACGACGGTCAAGTTTTAAATGATTAAATACGCTGAGTAATGGTGGAATTAATACTGGAATAAACGCAATGTGCACTGGAATCACGTTTTGTGAACATACGGCGGCTAAAGCGATAGTAGCGAAAATTACGTATTTCACGCGATTCTGGGCTTTCACATTACTGTTACCTTTGAGTTTAGTAATGAGTTGATAAGCCAGTAAATCTGGCAAACCTGAACGCGCAAGTGCCAAAGCAAATGCCCCCAACACGCCATAAGCAAGTGCGATTTGAGCACCGTTGCCTAAGCCACTATTAAACGCTTCGATGGTGCCATGAATACCAAGACCAGCTAACAAGCCACCTGTTACTGCACCAATGATCAGCGCAAATACAACAGGCACGCGTGCCTGCGACAGTCCAAACATGACTGTAATTGCGGCAAGAATAGCAAACATAAGAAAAAAGGGAGTCTGACAAAAAACCGTATTTTATCAGAATTTGCTCGCTATTTAGCCCCCTATCGATGAAACTGCCACTGTTGAACGATTTACTTAAAGCTGCTGTGATTGCGCAAATTGAGCGATGTAACTTGCAATTTTTTCGGGTTGGCTCAGCACGGCCCAATGATTTGCATTGACTTCAACCACGGATAAATTTTCCACCCATTTTGGCAATTCTTTAATATATTCTGGACTGACAAAAGTATCATATTTTAATACGATGGCTTGCACAGGACATATAGCATGACGTTGTCTTGGCTGCGTTAAACGAGGAGTAAAATTAGCACGGTAAAGCGCGATACCATATTTACCGTCATGTTGAATATTATGATTTAACGGCAATTGTTGAGTTCGTTCTAAATCATTAACAATTTTCCCCCATCGCTCTGCATTCAAAAAATGCCAAGCGGCAGGTGCAAGAAATGGTAATTGGAATACTCCGATATACCATGACTTGCTCAACAATTTGAGTAATTTTTTTTGCTGATGTTTAAAGTTATCTCTTAATAAAAATGCAGCATGGTCTAAGCATGGCCCAGATATGGTTGAATAAGACAAAATTCGCGATCTAAACTTTGCTTCTGTGACCGACTCCCAAGATTGAATTGAACCCCAGTCATGCGCAGCTAAGTGAAAACTACGCTCGCCTAATACCGCTTGCGTCACACTATCCAAATCAAGTGAAAGTTGTTCTAAACGGTAATCTCGTACTTTACGGGGCACAGAGGACTGCCCTGCACCTCGCACGTCATAGGTCACAATATAAAATTCAGAACCAAGATGCTCAATAACCGGTTCCCATACTTCCTGATTATCAGGATAACCATGAACCAAAACCAATGCCGGCTTAGTTTCATCACCCCATGTCTTCACATAAAGCCGTTGTTGATCTGTGGTATTCACCCATTGCGTATTTAGTGGTTGCATTCTTCTTGTCCTTTTATCGATTCCATCGAATTGACGTTTTATTTGTGAACATGGGCAATGTGATCAATGCCACAGTTTTGAAACTCATTTAGTATGCAAAGTTCAGCATAAAAAAAAATTGACCCAGTATGAGCTTAATCCAGAAAATAATGACAATGCCTATTGTCTCTAAATTCTTACTCAATCATTATGCCCCTTATAAAGGTGCTGGCATTTCGATTGATAAAATTGATCTCGCCAATTATCACATTCGCGTCAAAATGCCATTAACTCGTAAAAATCAAAATATCGTCGGTGTACATTTTGGCGGGAGTCTTTATTCAATGGTTGACCCATTTTATATGTTGATTTTGATGCATCACCTGGGCTCACGTTATATCGTGTGGGACAAAGCCGCAAATATCCAATTTTTATCCCCCGGACGTGGAACGGTATACGCTGACATCCAGCTCGCCCCAAATGAAATCAACCATATTAAAAACTTAGCAGATAACCACGCGCCTGTTCTACGGAACTATAGCTTAAATATTTTTGATGAAGCAGGCTTACGTATCGCTGAAGTTCAAAAAACTCTATACATTCGTCGCAAGCAACCCCGTCCACGCAAATAAAAAAGGCGCTTATCTTTAAGCGCCTTTTCATTCAAATTTATCGGATTAGATTAGCGATTTTGCTCAATTGCAGCACCTGCACCACCACCGATTGCACCGCCAATAGCAGCACCGGTGTTACCACCAAAGATACTTTTACCGACTGCAGAACCAATCGCACCACCTACACCACTATATGTGGCATTTCGGTTTGAACCGTTTTGAGTTTTACTGCCGACAGCTGCACCAGCACCCCCACCAACGGCTGCACCTACACCACCACCAACGTTGTTACCCACACCACCACCAATGGCACCACCTAAAGCTGCGGCACCAATACGTTGTTCATTTGGCGACATGCTTTCACAACCAGCAAGCATTAGGGTCGAAATCATCGCGACTGCGCATACGCTCATTACTTTTTTCATTGTGATGTTCCTTGTCTTCTTCAATACCTATGATTCTAAAACCATTGTATGAAACAATTAAATATAGCTTGTTACGGCTTGGAGCATAAATGCTGCATTTTGTAAAAAACGACGCCTAATCGCTCACAAATCACTCAGGATTTTCATCCAAAATCATCAAATCTTTTGTGGTTTCACCATTTTCAGTCAGCACAACATGAGAGAGTTTGGCTTTGCTTTCTGGATCTGTTGCCTGATCTAGTTTTAGCGTGCGTTTAATCGGGTCTTGCCCTTTCTTAAACTCTACACCTTCTGCATCAATATTGGTGTTTTGACGAATAATCTGACCGTCCTGCTTCACCGTAGTCTTGGTTTCAATTTTAGAGGTCGGGACGATGACACCACCACGCTGTAGTACAGGAATCGATAATTTCTTTTCAGAAAAATCACCTTGGTGATCAGAAAGTTCAATTTCACGTGCCACGATATCCTGACCTTTATTGGTCATTTCTAACACTGTTGCAGTCACTTGGCGTACAGGTTCTTGACCTGCAACACGGCGAATCACTTCTGTTTTTAGTACTGGAACTACAGCTTTATCTTCTACCACAATCGAATTGGGCATAGGTGCAGCAATCGCTGTCAATGAGCTGAATAATGCAGAAACTGCGAATAATTGCTGTGCGAATTTCATCAAAAGACCCCGTTATGTTTAAGTTTAAAAATCAAGAGATTTGTTATGTTCTATTTTTACTATAGGAAATAAATCAACATTAGGAAAGCTTTAATTTTCAATTCATCCGCATAAAAAAAGCCACCCAAAGGTGGCTTTTTTGAATAATTTAAGGGCTAATTAAAGACCGTTAAATTCATCGCTAAATGCTTGGCTTAATGCTTGATCTACATCAGAGAAATCATTGTGAAGCTCAAGCTCTGCAGCTTCAGACTCCTGACGACGACGTTCTAAGTGGTAAGCCAAACCTGTACCCGCTGGGATCAGACGACCTACAACTACGTTTTCTTTCAGACCACGTAATTCATCTTCTTTACCTGTTACAGCAGCTTCAGTTAACACACGAGTTGTTTCCTGGAACGATGCAGCAGAAATGAACGAGTCAGTAGAAAGCGACGCTTTGGTAATACCCATCAATTGACGTTCAAACTTCGCTGGAAACTTGTTCTGAGCTGCCACAGCTTGGTTTTCTTGAACAACGCGGATGTATTCCACTTGCTCGCCTTTGATGAAGCTTGTATCACCACCGTCAGTGATTTCAACTTTACGAAGCATTTGACGTACGATCACTTCAATATGCTTGTCGTTGATTTTTACACCTTGCAGACGGTATACGTCCTGAACTTCGTTCACGATGTAGTTTGTCAGTGCAACTTCGCCTTTCAAACGTAAGATGTCGTGTGGGTTTTGCGGACCATCAGAAATGGTTTCACCACGGTTCACATGCTCGCCTTCGAACACGTTAATCGTACGCCATTTCGGAATTAGCTCTTCGTAAATCTCAGAGCCATCATCCGGAGTAATCACAAGACGGTTCTTACCTTTGGTCTCTTTACCGAAGCTTACGATACCTGAAATTTCAGCAAGGATCGCATGTTCTTTCGGTTTACGTGCTTCGAACAAGTCAGCTACACGCGGTAGACCACCGGTAATATCACGTGTACGTGAAGATTCTTGTGGTACACGACCAATAACGTCACCAACACCAATTGTTTCGCCGTCGCGCACAGTCAGAATCGTGTTTTGTGGTAGGAAGTAGAACTGTTCGCCGCCATCTGTTGTATCCAATACAACAGCTGGACGCATATCTTTACCAGATGCTGGACGTGAAGTTACTGGAAGTACCTCAATAGTCGTCATACCTGTTGCATCATCAGTTTTCGATGTCACAGTTACGCCATCAGCGATTTGGCTGAAACGCACTTTACCTGCAACTTCGGTAACCAATGGATGTGTATGCGGATCCCAAGTCGCTACGATACCGCCAGCTTCCACAGCTTCGCCATCTTTAATGATGATTGAAGCACCGTATGGAATTTTGTAACGTTCGCGTTCACGACCGATGTCATCTGCGATACCGATTTCACCTGAACGTGAAGTTGATACCAAGTGACCTTTAGCGTGTTGTACTGTTTTCACATTGTGGAAACGTACTGTACCTTTGTTACGAACTTGTACGCTGTTAGCAGCAGAAGTTCGGCTCGCAGCACCACCTACGTGGAACGTACGCATTGTTAACTGTGTACCTGGCTCACCAATTGATTGAGCAGCCATTACACCCACAGATTCACCTGGATTCACCAAGTGACCGCGAGCAAGGTCACGACCGTAACATTTCGCACATACACCGAAAGTAGATTCACAGTTTACAACTGAACGTACTTTCACTTCATCGACACCTTGCTCTTCTAAGTAGTTTGCAAGTTTTTCGTCGATTAAAGTATTACGTGGAAGAATCACATCATCCGAACCTGGTTTCTTCGCATCTTCAGCAAGTACACGACCCAATACTCGAGTACCTAAGTTCTCGATGACATCGCCACCTTGAATGAACGGAGTCATTACAAGACCGTCGAAAGTACCACAATCTGGCTCAGTAATTACCAAGTCTTGTGCAACGTCAACCAAACGACGAGTCAAGTAACCTGAGTTCGCAGTTTTCAATGCAGTATCGGCCAAACCTTTACGTGCACCGTGTGTTGAAATGAAGTACTGAAGTACGGTCAAACCTTCACGGAAGTTCGCTTTAATTGGTGTTTCAATGATCGAACCATCTGGTTTCGCCATCAAACCACGCATACCCGCTAACTGACGAATCTGAGCTGCCGAACCACGGGCACCTGAGTCAGACATCATGTAGATCGAGTTGAATGATTTTTGTTTCTCGTCTTCACCCTGTTTGTTTTTAACAGTTGTGAAAGACAAGTTGTCCATCATCGCTTTCGCTACTTGGTCGTTTGTACGTGCCCAAATATCGACAACTTTGTTATAACGTTCGCCGGCAGTTACGAAACCTTGCTCGAATTGTTGTTCAATTTCGCGAACTTCAACTTCAGCTTTTTCGATAATTGCTTGTTTTTGTGGCGGAATCAACATGTCTTCCATACCAACAGACACACCTGAGTGAGTCGCTTGACGGAAGCCCAAGTACATCAATTGGTCAGCGAAGATAACAGTATCTTTTAGACCCAATTTACGGTAGCAAGAGTTGATCAATTTAGAGATGTTCTTTTTCGTCATCTCAACGTTGATTTGTTGGAAATCCATACCTTCAGGTACAACTTCCCAAAGTAAACAACGACCTGGAGTTGTGTCTACAACAATGGTTTGTTGTTCACGGTTACCATTTTCGTCAATGACTGTTTGGTGTACACGTGCTTTTACGCGAGCGTGTAAATCAACTTGACCTGTTGCAAGTGCACGGTTTACTTCGTCAGTATCCGCAAACACCATACCTTCACCTTTGGCATTGATCGCATCACGAGTGATGTAGTACAAGCCTAAGACAACGTCCTGAGAAGGTACGATGATTGGCTCACCGTTCGCAGGAGAAAGAATGTTGTTTGTTGACATCATTAACGCACGAGCTTCTAACTGAGCTTCAAGTGTTAATGGTACGTGTACCGCCATTTGGTCACCGTCGAAGTCGGCGTTAAATGCCGCACAAACTAACGGGTGAAGACGGATCGCTTTACCTTCAATCAGGGTTGGTTCAAATGCTTGAAGACCCAAACGGTGAAGTGTAGGCGCACGGTTCAACATCACTGGATGTTGACGAATTACGTGAGCAAGTACGTCCCAAACTTCTGGAGTTTCACGCTCAACCATTTTCTTCGCAGCTTTAATGGTTGTCGCTTGGCCAGATGCTTGTAGTTTCGCGAAAATGAATGGTTTAAATAATTCAAGTGCCATTTTTTTCGGAAGACCACATTGGTGCAGACGTAAAGTTGGACCTACAGTAATTACCGAACGACCAGAGTAATCGACACGTTTACCCAATAAGTTTTGACGGAAACGACCTTGTTTACCTTTGATCATGTCTGCCAAAGATTTAAGAGGACGTTTATTCGAACCAGTAATTGCGCGACCACGACGACCGTTATCAAGCAATGCATCAACAGACTCTTGTAACATACGTTTTTCGTTACGTACGATAATGTCTGGTGCTGCAAGGTCTAGTAGACGTTTTAAACGGTTGTTACGGTTGATTACACGACGGTAAAGATCGTTCAAGTCAGAAGTCGCAAAACGACCACCTTCTAGAGGAACCAACGGACGAAGATCAGGTGGAAGTACTGGAAGTACATTCATCACCATCCATTCTGGTTTGTTGTTCGACTCTTTGAACGCTTCCATCAATTTCAGACGTTTAGAAGCTTTTTTAAGCTTCGTTTCTGAAGTTGTATTTGGAATTTCTTCACGAAGACGTGAAATTTCAGCTTCAAGATCGATGTCTTTCAACAAATCTTGAACTGCTTCTGCACCCATTTTCGCAGTGAATTCATCACCGTGTTCTTCTAAAGCAGTGAAGTATTCTTCGTCGTTTAGAAGTTGGTATTTCTCAAGTGGAGTCATACCTGGGTCAGTTACAACGTATGATTCGAAATACAATACACGTTCGATATCACGTAAAGTCATGTCTAAAAGCAGACCGATACGGCTAGGAAGTGATTTTAAGAACCAAATATGTGCAACTGGAGAAGCAAGGTCAATATGACCCATACGCTCACGACGTACTTTTGCAGTTGTTACTTCAACGCCACATTTTTCACAAATGACGCCTTTGTATTTCATACGCTTGTATTTACCACACAAGCATTCGTAATCTTTTACTGGACCAAAGATTTTGGCACAGAATAAACCATCACGTTCAGGTTTGAACGTACGGTAGTTAATGGTTTCAGGCTTTTTAACTTCACCATGAGACCACGACTTAATCATTTCTGGTGACGCAAGACCAATACGGATGCGATCAAACTCTACAGGAGCATGACCGTCTGAATCCGTCTTTTTGCGCATGATATCGAGCAAGTCTTTCAATTTTTTTCTCCGTGTGTTGTGGAGATTTTCACTTCACAACTGGGTCACAAATATTGTTTTTTTAACTGAGAAATCCCCCTTGCCCCTCTTGATTAAAGAGGTGAGAAGCACTGCTTCACAAGGGAGATTCAATGGAGCTAATTAGTCACCATTTTTCAGTTCAATGTTGATACCTAAAGAACGGATCTCTTTGGTCAATACGTTGAACGATTCAGGCATACCTGGGTCCATGTAATGGTTACCATCTACAATGTTCTTATAGATACGGGTACGACCTTCAACGTCATCCGACTTCACAGTAAGCATTTCTTGAAGTGTGTATGCTGCACCGTAAGCTTCGAGTGCCCATACTTCCATCTCACCGAAACGCTGACCACCGAATTGTGCTTTACCACCAAGCGGCTGTTGAGTTACTAGAGAGTAAGAACCAGTAGAACGCGCATGCATCTTGTCGTCAACCAAGTGGTTCAGTTTCAACATGTACATGTAACCCACAGTTACTGGACGGTCAAAACGTTCACCTGTACGACCATCATACAATACTGTTTGACCAGTACGTGAAATGCCACCAAGTTCTAACAATTCTTTGATTTGTGATTCTTCAGCACCATCAAATACCGGTGTTGCTAAAGGAACACCTTTACGCAAGTTACCTGAAAGCACCAAGATTTCTTCATCAGTCAAGCTATCAAGATCTTCTTGTTCGCCACCAACTTTGTTGTAAATCTTGTCTAAGAAATCACGAAGCTCAAGTACAGTACGTTGCTCTTTCATCATCTTGTCGATTTGATCGCCAAGACCTTTAGCCGCCATACCTAAGTGAGTTTCAAGAATCTGACCCACGTTCATACGTGATGGCACACCCAGTGGGTTAAGTACAACATCAACTGGAACACCGTTTGCATCGTGTGGCATGTCTTCTACAGGTAGGATGTTAGATACAACACCTTTGTTACCGTGACGACCCGCCATTTTATCACCCGGTTGGATGCGACGTTTTACAGCCAAGTAAACTTTAACAACTTTCAATACGCCAGTTGTCAGTTCATCACCTGTAGAAAGTTTGCGTTTTTTCTCTGCAAATTTCTCGTCAATTTCAAGGCTCTTCTCTTTCAAGAACACTTGAATTTGAGTTAAACGTTCAGCAATCGCTTCGTCGACTGGTTGGATTTCAATAAGATCAACCAACTCAAGACCAGACAATAACTCTTCAGTTAATTTGTCACCGCGTTTAGTTGTACCGCCACCGTTAGATTCTTGACCTTTCAATAGACGAACAATACGTTCACGAGCCGCTTCTTCGAAGATTTTGTATTCTTCTTTCAAGTCTTTACGGTAAGCATCAAGTTGTGCTTTCTCAATTGCTTGAGCACGTTCGTCTTTTTCAAGACCGTCACGTGTAAATACTTGAACGTCAATTACAGTACCTTTCACAGATGAAGATACGCGTAATGAAGAGTCTTTTACGTCAGCCGCTTTTTCACCGAAGATTGCACGAAGCAATTTTTCTTCCGGAGTTAACTGCGTTTCACCTTTAGGCGTTACTTTACCGACAAGAATGTCACCCGCAGTAACTTCAGCACCGATATAAACGATACCTGATTCATCCAATTTAGAAAGTGCAGCTTCACCCACGTTCGGGATATCCGCTGTAATTTCTTCAGCACCCAATTTGGTATCACGTGCAACACATGAAAGCTCTTGGATGTGGATAGACGTTAAACGATCTTCTTGAAGTACACGCTCTGAAAGTAAGATCGAGTCTTCGTAGTTATAACCGTTCCAAGTCATGAACGCTACACGCATGTTTTGACCCAATGCCAATTCACCGCCATCTGTTGATGGACCATCAGCAAGAACGTCACCACGTGCAACTTTGTCACCTAAACGTACAACAACGTTTTGGTTGATACATGTATTTTGGTTCGAACGGGTGTATTTGATCAGGTTGTAGATATCTACACCTGCTTCGCCTGCCACCATCTCTTCTTCGTTTACACGAATAACGACACGAGAAGCATCAACGAACTCAATACGACCACCACGTTTCGCAAGTACACAAACACCCGAGTCATGCGCTACGTTTGCTTCCATACCTGTACCAACAAGCGGTTTGTCAGCACGTAAAGTAGGAACAGCCTGACGCTGCATGTTTGAACCCATCAATGCACGGTTGGCATCATCGTGTTCAAGGAACGGAATAAGTGATGCCGCTACAGATACAACCTGCTGAGCAGATACATCCATATGCGTTACTTTTTCTGGTGGAATACGTACGAATTCACCTTGGTGACGTACAGATACGAATTCTTCAGTTAAGTTACCGTCTTTATCGATACCAGAATCGGCCTGTGCAATCACAGTACCTACTTCTTCAATCGCAGAAAGGTATTCAACTTCATCCGTTACACGACCATCAACAACTTTACGGTATGGAGTTTCCAAGAAACCGAAGTTATTACATTTCGCATAAACAGAAAGTGAGTTGATCAAACCAATGTTTGGACCTTCAGGAGTCTCAATTGGACATACACGACCGTAGTGAGTTTGATGTACGTCACGTACTTCGAAGCCCGCACGTTCACGAGTCAAACCACCTGGGCCCAATGCTGATACACGACGTTTGTGTGTAATTTCAGACAATGGGTTGTTTTGGTCCATGAACTGAGACAACTGGCTTGAACCAAAGAATTCTTTGATTGCCGCAGCAACTGGTTTCGCATTGATTAAATCTTGCGGAGACAAGTTATCAGTTTCAGCTTGAGATAAACGTTCTTTAACAGCACGTTCAACACGAACTAGACCAACACGGAATTGGTTTTCTGTCATTTCACCAACAGAACGAACACGACGGTTACCCAAGTGATCGATATCGTCGACTTCACCTTTACCGTTGCGGATTTCAACTAATGTTTTCAATACATCAGTGATGTCTTCGTTCGAAAGAATGCCTTCAACTTCACGAGACTTCTGATCCGTACCCACTTCGTAAGGACGACCCAAACGACGGTTGAACTTCATACGACCTACTGGTGATAAGTCATAACGTTCAGAAGAGAAGAACAAGTTGTTGAATAAGTTTTCAGCAGCTTCTTTTGTTGGTGGCTCACCCGGACGCATCACTTTGTAGATTTCTACAAGTGCTTCCTCACGACCAGTTGTAGTATCTGCACGTAAAGAGTCCGCAATGAATGGACCACGGTCGATGTCATTGGTATAAAGTACGTTGAATTGTTTAACGCCGCCTTCAGCCAATTTCACCATAATTTCATGGCTAAGTACGGTATTTGCCGCAACAACTTCGCCATCACGTAACGTTACATCTTCAGCAACGATACGTTCATATAGGTATTCATCAGGAACAGAAAGTTTTTCAAGACCTGCTGCTTCCATTTGGCGAACATGGCGCGCGTTAATACGTTTACCTTGTTCAACAATTGTTTTACCGTCTGTACCCACGATATCAAACTGTGCCATTTCGCCACGTAGACGTTCTGGAACCAAGTCAATTTGATAGCTACCCATATCAAGATATACAGGTACTTTTTCGTAGAACATGTCTAGGATTTGTTCGTTGTTATAACCCAAGGCACGAAGCACAACAGTCGCAAGCAATTTACGACGACGGTCAATACGAACATAGACAAGATCTTTTGCATCGAATTCAAAGTCTAACCATGAACCACGGTAAGGAATGATACGAGCAGAATAAAGAACTTTACCGCTAGAGTGAGTTTTGCCTTTATCGTGGTCAAAGAACACACCTGGTGAACGGTGTAATTGAGATACGATTACACGCTCAGTACCATTGATCACAAAGGTACCGTTGTCTGTCATAAGTGGCATTTCACCCATGTAGACTTCTTGCTCACGCACATCTTTGATTGTTTTGGTTTCGCGATCTTTAATGATCAGACGAATTTTTACACGCATTGGCGCCGCATAAGTTGAGCCACGAAGAATACATTCGCGCACATCAAATTCAGGCTTACCAAGACTATACTCAACAAATTCTAAAGCAGCATTGCCAGAATAACTTTCAATAGGAAAAACTGAACGAAATGCGGCTTGGAGACCGATATCTTCGCGGTTTTTTGGAGTTTTGCCGTCTTGAAGGAAAGTTCGGTACGAGTCGACTTGAATCGCGAGCAAGTACGGAACATCCATTACCTTGGGCAATTTACCAAAATTCTTACGGATCCGTTTCTTTTCGGTATATGAGTATGCCATCTGGAGTCCTCGGAAAGTAAACTAAGTGCGCCTGCAGAACGAACTTAGAAGGAATTACGCAGGCCGATATGGCCACCACTTTCACAAATGCTGCAATTTTTAGTGGTATTAAAACGCTTAACAATATTTTTTTACTGAAAAATATTGGTAAGCGTTTGGTTTTATAAATTATTTTTAATTTGTATGATTTTTATATCATGCAAACAAAAATCGAGCCGATTATTGTAACGCAAAAAGGCTGATGACCCAAGGGCCACCAGCCATTTTTTGGAGCCGATTATAAAAAAATCGACTCCCCTTAAGATTACTTAAGTGTAACTGTAGCACCAGCTTCTTCAAGTTTTTTCTTAAGTTCTTCGCCTTCTTCTTTAGAAACGCCTTCTTTAAGAACTGAAGGAGCGCTTTCAACAAGATCTTTAGCTTCTTTAAGACCAAGGCCAGTAGCTTCACGAACTGCTTTAATTACAGCAACTTTGTTAGCACCGAAAGAAGTCAGCTCAACGTTGAATTCTGACTGTTCTTCAGCAGCAGCACCAGCAGCGCCAGGAGCAGCAGCAACTGCTACAGCAGCAGCAGATACGTTGAATTTTTCTTCGAAAGCAGAAATAAGTTCAACAAGTTCAAGAACAGTTTTTTCAGCAACTGCGTTTAAGATTTCTTCGTTTGTTAAAGCCATGAGAGTAACTCCAAATGGGTATTGAATGGTGTGTAAATTGATTTAAGCTTAAGCAGCTTCTGACTCGTTTTTCTCTTTGAGCGCTGTAATAAGGCGACCCAATTTCGAAATAGGAGCTTGAAGAACGCTTGCAAGCATAGTAAGCGCTTTCTCTTGGTTTGGAAGGTTCGCGATAACGCTAACTTCAGCACCTTGATAAACTTTACCGTCAAATGCAGCAGCTTTAAGTTCAAATGCTTTATTAGTTTTAGCAAATTCTTCGAACAAACGAGCAGCTGCGCCCATGTCGTCTTCAGAAGTTGAGAAAGCTAAGATTGTTGGGCCAACAAGGTTGTCGCTCAAGATATTGAATTGAGTATCTTGAAGAGCACGTTTAGCCAAAGTGTTACGAACTACGCGAGTAGCAACACCTAGTTTACGAGCTTCAACACGTAGAGCAGTTAATTGCTCAACAGTTAAACCTTGATAGTCAGCAACAACAGCAGCATACGCAGTAGAAGCAACTTCAGTTACTTCAGCTACGATCTGTTTTTTGCCTTCGATAAGAAGAGCCATTGTAAAACCTCCTAACGGTGATTTATGCACCTATACAGATGCACTCCCAATTCGTTAGCTCATCACTGAACCAACACGCGGAGGAGGAACAAATCACACCACCGCGTCTACTCAGGCTGGGCTATTAAGAAGAAAGCATAAAACTCCCCTCGCCTGAGGTCTTTGACGCTGATAAATCTAAATTTATCAATTCAAAGTTTGCCTGAATTACGCAATATACGACGAAGCGTTTCTTGCGTAATATTTAAAGCAGCGCTTTAAATATTACTCAGGGCTTTAAAATTCTGTAATAAGTCGAAACTTATTTAGAAACGTTTGCTACATCAACAACAAGACCAGGACCCATAGTTGAGCTTAAAGTGATCTTTTGGATGTAAACACCTTTAGAAGTAGCAGGTTTTGCTTTCTTAAGGTCAGCTACAAGAGCTTCAACGTTTGAACGAACAGCTTCAGCAGTGAAACCTACTTGACCGATCGCAGCGTGGATAATACCAGCTTTGTCTACACGGTAACGCGCTTGACCAGCTTTCGCGTTTTTAACAGCAGAAGCTACGTCAGGAGTTACAGTACCCACTTTAGGGTTTGGCATTAAGCCACGTGGACCAAGAATCGTACCCAACTTACCAACAACGCGCATTGCATCCGGAGCTGCAATTACTACGTCAAAGTCAAGGTTACCCGCTTGGATGCTTTCAGCAAGATCATCAAAACCAACAACGTCCGCGCCTTCAGCTTTAGCAGCTTCAGCAGCAGCGCCTTGAGCAAACACAGCTACACGTACAGTTTTACCAGTACCTGCAGGAAGTGTAGTCGCGCCACGAACAACTTGGTCAGATTTACGAGGATCAACACCTAGGTTTACAGCAACATCCAAAGATTCTTTGAATTTTACTGCTGGAAGGCCGTTAAGAACTGCAACTGCTTCTTCCAAAGTGTAAACTTTGTTAGCTTCAACAGCAGCAACAATGGCTTTTTGACGTTTAGTTAATTTAGCCATGTCTTATAACTCCACTTCCAAGCCCATAGAACGCGCAGAACCAGCAATGGTACGTACACGTGCGTCTAAATCAGCACCAGTAAGATCTGGTTCTTTAGTAGTCGCAATTTCTTCTAATTGAGCGCGAGTCAACTTACCAACTTTAGTCTTGTTAGGTACAGCTGAACCCTTTTGGATGCCCGCAGCTTTCTTAAGAAGAATCGCAGCAGGAGGAGTTTTCATGATGAATGTGAACGACTTGTCGTTGTACACAGTGATCACTACTGGAATTGGAAGACCAGCTTCAACTTTTTGTGTCGCAGCATTGAATTCTTTACAGAATGCCATGATGTTAACACCACGTTGACCTAGTGCAGGACCAATCGGTGGAGATGGATTTGCTTTACCAGCTGGAACTTGCAGCTTGATATAGCCGTCAATCTTCTTAGCCATTTCAATTACCTCTGGGTACTAACGCCGCTAGGCTCCCCATACATTTAAGTAACGATACCGTTACAACAACAATGCCCGACTCATAACAAATCGGGCGTTTATCAACCAAGTTAAATTAAACTGATTTTTCGACTTGGCGAAATTCCAGTTCAACTTGAGTTGGTCGATTAAATACATTAATCGTCAACGTTAAACGTGACTTATCGTATAGAACTTCTTCCACCACGCCTTTAAAGTCGGTGAATGGACCGTCAATTACGAGTAATTCTTCACCTGGTTCAAACATCGTCTTAGGACGAGGTGCTTCGCCAGTATTGCGTACACGTGCAAGAATCGCATCAGCTTCTTTTTGCGTAATTGGTGCAGGTTTTTCTGCAGTACCACCAATGAAACCTAATACTTTTGGACATTCTTTAACAATGTGCCAAGTTTCATCATTCATTTCCATTTCGACTAACACATAGCCTGGAAAGAATTTACGCTCAGATTTACGTTTCTTACCATCCTTCATTTCCACTACTTCTTCAGTAGGGACAAGGACTTCACCAAAGCTATCGGCTACAGCGCTACGCTGGATTCGATCATTAAGTGAGCGTAACACTTGTTTTTCATAGCCTGAATAGGCATGAATAATGTACCAACGTTTCATAGCTCTCTTACCCGATAATAAACTTCATTAACCAGCTCAAAGCATAGTCAAAGCACCATAATAAAATAGATGCCACTAAGACTACCGCAAGTACCTGCCAAGATGTGGTCATGGTCTCTTGCTTGGTTGGCCAAGTCACTCGACGTAACTCAATTCGAGCATCTTTCAACAATCGAACAAAGCCTTTGCCTTGATGGGTGGCGTATAATAAACCTAAAGCCACGATAATACAAGCCAAAATTACCCCAACACGGACCCAGACATCATTCGCTGGTGCCCAGTATGCTGGCAAATGTTGATTCACCATCATAGAACTACCGAGTAAAATCAACGCGATAACCCACAGAACATAGTCTAAAGGGGAACCAGAATTAACAACTTCAGCAGGATTATTTCTTTGAGGAATTGGCGCGTCGCTTAATGCGTCACGCGATTTATCATTCGACATTTTTGTACTCGTCGTAGGATTCGCGACTTATTATATGACCAGTTGAGCCAGCATCAAGCTTCTTTTTAAAAAAATTTGGCAGGCCAGGAGGGACTCGAACCCCCAACATTCGGTTTTGGAGACCGACGCTCTACCAATTGAACTACTGACCTGCAGAGCAAATCGAGAGTCGAAACTCTCGATCTGTACAAAGATAACTGTATTATATTATGCAGTTACTTTAGAAACAACACCCGCACCAACTGTACGGCCACCTTCACGGATCGCGAAGCGTAAGCCAGCATCCATTGCGATTGGGTGGATTAATTCTACTGACATTTCTACGTTGTCACCAGGCATAACCATTTCAACGCCTTCTTTAAGCGCGATCGCACCAGTTACGTCAGTTGTACGGAAGTAGAACTGTGGAC